>JACEFY010000143.1 GCA_016807485.1 Stenotrophomonas maltophilia
GGCCTGCCCGCGTGCGATTCGGGTCCGGCGCCGACCAGCTCGTCGCCGAGGGTCGCGGCCCAGTCGGCTGCCGGCACGACATGACGGCGGATCGCCTTGGGCAGCGCCCGGAGGAGCGCTGCGATGAGGTCGGCGCGCAGGCCCGGCACCTGCCAGTCGAAGCCGTCGGACCGCAACTGCGCGAGGAGAGCGAGCGGCACGACGACGCTCACGCCGTCGTCGGGCGCGCCCGGCTCGAAGCGGTACGCGAGCGACAGGGTCTGGTCACCCTGCTGCCACCGCGTCGGGAAGTCGCGTTCGTCGGCGCGCGAGGCGTCGTCGACGAGGTCGGACTCCGTCATCTCGAGCAGGCGGGGCGTGCTCGCCGACGCGGCGCGCCACCACGTCTCGAACGAGCGCACGTCGAACACGTCGTGCGGGATGCGGGTGTCGTAGAAGGCGAAGACGGCCTCGTCGCCGACCAGGATGTCGCGGCGACGCTCGCGCTCTTCGACCTTCTCCAGTCGTCGGCGGAGCTCGTGGTTGCGCCGCTCGAACGCCGTGAGCCGCTTGTCCAGGTGGTGCGTGTTCCACTCGCCTTCGACGAGGGCGTGCCGCACGAACAGTTCGCGCGCGAGCTCGCGGTCGAGGCGTGCGAGCTGCACGCGGCGGCGCGGGATGATCTCGACGCCGAAGAGGGTCACCTTCTCGGCGGCGACGGCCGCGCCGGCATCCTTCGACCAGTGCGGGTCGGTGATGGTGCGGTGCGCGAGGTCGCCCGCGAGCTCCTCGGCCCACGCCGGATCGATCGCCGCGACGGTGCGTGCGTAGAGGCGTGACGTCTCGACGAGCTCGGCGGCCATGACGGCGTCGGGTGAGGCCTTGCGAAGTCCCGATCCGGGGAAGATCGAGAACTTCGCCCCGCGCGCGCCGCGGTACTCCGCGAGCGGGCGGCGCTTCGGGTCGGTGCGCTGCACGGTGCGGGTGTCGAGGATGCCGATGTGCGACAGGAGCCCGGCGAGGATCGCGCGGTGGATGAGCGCGGGATCGGACGCGCCGCCGGTCACGGCCACGCCGCCGGTGTCCGCGGCGTCGGCGGGCGCGGAGCCCTTCGCGGTGTCGCGCGTCAGCTGGCGGAGCTGCCGGTGGACATCGAACCATTCCCGCACGCGCACATAGTTGAGGAACTCGCTCCGGCAGAGTCGCCGGAACGCGCTCGAGCCGAGCTCGCGCTGCTGCTCCTGCAGGTGGTTCCACAGGTTCAGGAGCGTCAGGAAGTCGCTCGTCGGGTCGATGAACCGCGCGTGCATCCGGTCGGCCTGCTCACGCCCGGCTCCGTCGTCGGCCGACGGGCGCTCGCGCACGTCTTGGATCGACAGCCCCGCGACGATCGCGAGCACGTCGCCGGTGACGCCGAGGCGCCGGGCCTCCTGCAGCATGCGGGCGAACCGCGGGTCGATCGGCAGGCGGGCGATCTCGCGCCCCCAGCGGGTGAGCCGAGGCGTGCCCCGCCCGATCTCGATCGCGCGCAGCTCGGTGAGCAGTTCGAGCGCCGCCTTCACGCCGCGGGAGTCGGGGGGCGTGAGGAAGGGGAACTCCGAGATCTCGCCGAAGCCGAGCGCCAGCATCTGGAGGATCACCGACGCGAGCGAGGTCCGCAGGATCTCGGGCTCGGTGAACTCCGGCCGACCGGTGAAGTCGTCTTCCGCGTAGAGGCGGATGGCGATGCCGTCGGATGTGCGTCCCGCGCGTCCTGAGCGCTGCTGGGCAGAGGCCTGTGAAATCGCTTCGCTCGGCAGGCGCTGCACCTTCGAGCGCGCGCTGTACCGCGAGATGCGGGCGGTGCCGGCGTCGATGACGTAGCGGATGCCGGGTACCGTCAGGCTCGTCTCGGCGACGTTCGTGGCGAGGATGACCCGGCGCCGCACCCCGGGCACCGACGACGCCTCGAACACTCGGTGCTGGTCGGCTGCCGACAGTCGGCCGTAGAGCGGCAGCACCTCGGTGGGGCGGGCATCCTGCGCGTACAGGCCGCGGACGGCATCCATCGCGTCGCGGATCTCGGCCTCGCCGGGCAGGAACACCAGCACGTCGCCCGCCGGCTCGCGGTCGAGTTCGCGCAGGGCGGAGGTGAGCGCGTCGACCTCGTCGTCGGTCTCGGTGCCGGGGCGGTAGCGGATCTCGACCGGATAGGTCCGACCGGAGACCTCGATGATCGGGACCTCGCGCGTACCGCCCGCCGAGAAGTGCGTCGCGAAGCTCTCCGGGTCGATCGTGGCCGAGGTCACGATGACCTTGAGGTCGGGGCGTTCCGGCAGGATGCGGGTCAGGTAGCCGAGGAGGAAATCGATGTTGAGCGAGCGCTCGTGCGCCTCGTCGATGATGATCGTGTCGTAGCGGCGCAGCAGCCGGTCGCGGTGGATCTCGTTGAGCAGGATGCCGTCGGTCACGAGGGCGACGCGCGTGTCGGCCGAGACCTGATCGGTGAAGCGCACCTTGTAGCCGACCGCGCCGCCGAGCGGCACCTCCATCTCGTGCGCGATGCGTTCTGCGATCGTCCGTGCCGCGATGCGCCGGGGCTGGGTGTGCGCGATCTTGGTGCGCCCGAGCTCGAGGCAGATCTTGGGCAGCTGGGTCGTCTTGCCCGAGCCGGTCGCGCCGGCGACGATCACCACCTGGTGGCCCTCGATCGCGCGCGCGATCTCGTCGCGCGCCGCGCTGACGGGCAGCTCCGGCGGATACGAGATCACGGGTTCAGCGGAAGGCATAGCCCTCCATCGTATGCGGCGCGACGGACCGGCGCGCTCACCTCCCGAGAGGCGGCGGCGCGACGGCCGCGGCCGGCAGGTCGAAGCGCGAGACCTCGATCACAGCCTGTCGAGGTCGACGCGTGCCAGGGTGACCGCGCCGTCCCACAGCGGGTTCAGGTCGGCGGGCAGGCCCGCGATCGCCGGCTGCAGATCGATGATCTTCTCGTCATCGGCCGCATCGCGCGCGATGAGCGAGATCGTCTCGATCTCGCTCGGCGTGTTGTCGCGGGCCGCGACGAGGATCGCGGTCAGCTCCGCAGTGCTCACCGGCTCGTCGCCGCTCAGCAGCACAGCGAGGGACAGGGTCTTGGCCGCGCCGGAGTAGGAGACCGTGGCGGACGGGTCCACGACGCGGGGATCCGCTGCCGCGACGGCGTCGTAGAGGGGCTGGAGGTCCGTGTCCTGTCCTTCCTGCGTGGTGGCGCCGGGGGTGGCGCTCCCGCCGATCAGCGCGCACCCGGACAGTCCGGAGAAGAGGAGGACGAGGCACAGCGCCGCGCCCGCGCCGCGGGCGACCATGGGGGGTCGGGGCATCAGTCTCCTGCAGTCATGGGCGCAAATGCGGCTTCAGCTCGCGGCGGGCACGGGAGTCACGAACCGCGACACCTCGACGATCGTGTCGAAGTAGGAAAGCACCGTGTGCGGGATGTCGCCGAGCGGAGTGGAGAACACGGCGAGCAGCAGGTGCTTGGAGTCCGGCTGCGGGTACCAGTACTGCGCGACGAGGCGTCGCTGGGTGAACTCCTGCCCGTTTTCGATCTCGACGGTCTCATCGATCCGGTGGATGCGGACCACCTCGCCGCCGGTGAATGCGCGACGCACCGCGGTGGGGGCGAGGTCGGGTGCGATCGTCGGCAGACTCTCCTCGAGCACGCGGAGGACCCGGTCGGGCGAGGTCCCGATGGCAGGGCTCATCCGCATCCGGTCGTCGTCGTACAGGGTCAGCGTCGCCGACATCGGGTCTCCGGGGGCGAGCTCGGTCTGCAGCAGCAGGAGGCGCGCGTGGGCCGCGCGGGCCGCCGCTGCCGCCGAGACGAGGTCGTCGCGCATCCGCCGCCGCGCCGTCGCGTGCTGATCCGCCGCGCCGAGGGTTCCGCGCGCGATGTCGGCGGCGGAGGTGCGCGCCGCTTCGTCGGAGGTGAGGTCGACCCGCCACCAGGTTCCGAGGAGGCGGAAGACGAGCTCAGCCTGGTCGGGCTGCGTCACTCTGCGATCTTCTGCAGGTCGGCACGCATGATGGTCAGTCCGCCGTCGAGCGCCAGCGGTGTCGTGCCCGCGGGGAGCCCGGCGATCGCGGGCGACAGGTCGAGGATCTTCTCCGCGTCTGCCGCGGAGCGTGCGTTGAGGTCGAGTTGGTCGAAGTCCAGCGACGATCCGTCGACCGCGACGAGGATGGCGGTGAGCGTCTCGGTCGACACGGTCTCATCGCCCGAGATCAGCACGCTGAGCGACAGCACCCGGCTGGTGCCGGAGGTGCTGGTCGTGGCGAGGGGGTCTTCGACGCGGGGGTCGGATGCGGACACGGCATCGTACAGCGATGCGAAGGGATCCACGGTGGTCGCTCCTTGGCTCGTACTCGGGGGGGATGCGGGCGTCGCGGCGCAGGCGGCGAGCGACAGTGCGACAGCACCGATCGCCAGCGCTGAGAGGGCCCGCGTCCGGAGGGTCGAAAGGGGGGTCATCACTTCTCCTGCCAGCCGTAGTAGGTCTCCGTGTAACCGTAGGCGTTGTCGTCGCCGATGAAGTACCGGTCGAGTTCTTCGCGGCTCGCGGCGGGGACCTGATCGACGTTGTTCTGCAGAGTGCTGTTGTAGGCGGCGCCGTTGTGGATGCCGCCGACGCCGTCCGCCGCCAGGGGCGATGGTTCGTTGATCGTCGTCCAGTTCGGCCGCTGCTGAGCGTAGCCGCCGGTGCCGACGGCGATGATCGAGTCGAGCCGCGGCACGGGATCGCCGTCGTGCTGCACCGAGACGACCGTCGTGGACGACGGGATCGGCATGCTGTCGATCGGCGCGCCGGCCACCACCACGGCATCCCAGTTGTAGTCGGAGTTGTACGCGGCCAGGGTTCCGGCCATGATTCCGCCCTGGCTGAACCCGACCAGCATGACGGGATCGCTCGGGTCTACGCCGGCCTGGGCCATCGCCGCGAGGACGGCTCGTTCGTACTGCGAGCGCAGCGACGGCGTCAGCATCAGAGCGAGGTTGCTGTCCAGATCGTTGGTGGCACCCTGGTCGCCGAAGCGCGACAGCCACTCCTGGGTGCTGGGCAGCGAGACGCGCCACCGGACGACACCGTCGGCATCGACGACTTTCGTCACGCTGATCACCGACTCGTTCGCGACATCGGTGTTGACCGAACCGTCGGGGTTGTAGGTGATCACGTGGCCGAGCTTGTCGACGTACGTCGCTTCTTTGATCGCTGAGGCGAGACTTGTCGGTTGCCCCATGTCCTGACGCTTCTCCGCGTCGGTGCGAGTGTGCTCGCTCACCTTGGGTGTGGGCTTCAGGACGTCGGAGAGGATGCTCGCGAGCAGGAAGCCCGCGAGGATGCCGACCACGAGTGCCGCGATGAGCGGACCGATGACGGGGATGAGCGAGAGCAGCGCGTAGACGAGGGCGAGGATGAGGACCGTGCCCAGGATGGCCAGGACGGTCGCGACGAGGCGCTGCAGCTCGTCCCACAGGTCTTCCAGGAAGTCGCCGATCCAGCGCCCGAGGTCGGCGAGGAACGAGCCGATGCTCTCGAAGAAGTTGCCGACCCGGTCGAGCCAGCCCTCGTTCGTGGCATCGATCGCGCTGTCGATGAGCGACATCGCGCGCTGCGCGGCGGCCTCCATGTCGCGCCGTGCGGCCTCGTGCTGGTCGCGCGCCGCCGTCGTGGCACCGTCGTAGCGGCGCGCGGCGGACTGCGCGTCGGCCAGCCGGCGCTCGGCGGCCTCGATGGTGCCGGCCGGTGCAGCCGCGTCTTCGAGGTTGCGGACGTGCCGAGTCAGCGCGGTGACCTGGGAGTCGGCCTGATCGCTGTAGTTCTGTGCCGTCGCCTCGGCCGCATCCGCGTCGTTCGCGTTCTTGTGCGCCGTTCGGAGGGCGGCGGCGTACTCGGTCAGCGCGCTCGCGGTGCCGTAGTACCGGCCGTAGGCGTCGTCGAGGTCTCCCGCGACCTGAGAGCTTTTGTCGCGGATCGCGTCGAGCGACTTCGCGTCGCTCTCGTACGCGAGCGATCGCAGATCGTCGGCGGCGCGCTGGACGCGGCTCGCCGACGAGACGTAGGTCGACGCGCGTTCG
>JACEFY010000144.1 GCA_016807485.1 Stenotrophomonas maltophilia
GTGGATGCGGGCGGTCGGGAGGATGTGCTGACGCAGCTGCGCGACCCCCTGGTAGGCGCTCACCGCGCCGTCGAGCGCGTTGCGGCCGAGCCAGGGCGCTCCCGCCGCGTGCGCGGCGCGCCCGTGATACGTCACCGCGACGCGGCGCACGCCGGTCGTGCGCTGCCCGATCACCGACGTGGTGCCCGAGCCGCCGGAGGGGTGGACCATGCCGGCCGCGTCGACGTCGTCGAACCCGCCGGCGCGGATGATGTGCTCCTTGCCGCCGCCGTTCTCCTCGGCGGGGGTGCCGATGAGCGAGAGCCGACCGCCGAGGCGGGCGACGACGGGCGCGGCGGCGAGGAAGGCGCCGACGGCGATGCCGGCGATGATGTTGTGCCCGCAGGCATGCCCGACGCCCGGAAGAGCGTCGTACTCGGCGAGGATCGCGAAATGCGGGGCGCCCTCCTCACCGACACTCGCGCGGAAGGCCGTCTCCAGCCCGAACGCCGGGGCCTCCACGGCGATGCCGTGCGCCGAGACCAGCTCGACGATGCGGGCGGCGGAGGCGTGCTCTTCGAACCCGATCTCCGGCGCCGCGTACAGGGCTTCCGCCAGCGCCGCGAGCTCGGGCCGCAGCGCTTCGACGGATGCCGCGAGATCGTCGACGCCGGTCGCGTCCGCCGCGGTCACAGCTCGACGAGTTCGCCGTCGGCGCGGCGGAGCGTCAGGCGGAACGCCGATGCGGGGCCCTCCTCCACGGCAGCCGCCCCGTCGCCGAGGCCGAGTGCCTCGAGCACCGCACGCAGCGGTGCCGGGTCGGGCTCGGTGCGCACGAACGACACGAGCTCGATCGTGGGGATGTCGCTCGTGCCGGGCTGCGGCGTCGTCCCCCAGTCGATGAGGAACGGCACGTCGAGACGCCGGTCCTCCCCGCGCGTGAGGCGCCACTCCAGCAACACGCCGGCGGGCGTCCGCCGCGACAGGTCGCTCACATCACCCAGGTCGTAGCCGCGCTCACGGGCACCGGCGACGGTGCCCTCGATGTCGGCGGGGTGCACGGAGTACGCCTGCACCTGCGGGCCGGCAAGCGTCGAGATCCCGAACGTCGCCGGCAGCTCCGGCTCGGCCCGGTCGGGATTCGGGCCGATGAGCTCGATGTAGTGCGGGCCGCGGGCGCCGCCGACCGTGAGTGCGACGAGCGCATTGGCCGTGCCGGTCGGGTGCGCGCCGCCGGGCGCGGCGACGACGCCGGTGCGCTCGGCGAACCAGTCGACGACGCCCTGCAGGTCGGGACCGGCGATGACCACGTGGTCGAGAAGAGTGGGGATGCTCATGCGTTTCCTCGCTGACGGTGGGGGACTTCGGGCTCTCCGAGCGAGAGCATGAGGCGGTTGGCCCAGTTGAAGAACGCCGCACCGCCGATGACGTCGACGATCTCGGCGTCGTCCAGGCCGACCGCTCGGAGCCGCGCGATGTCGTCGGGTCCGAACGCGAGCGGCGTCTCGGCGAGCGCGACGGATGCCGCGGTCACCGCGTTCCAGATGTCGTCGCCGAGATCGGCTTCGACACCCTCGTCGAGGAGGCGCTGGACATCGGCGTCGCGGCCCGACTCGCGGGTCGCCGCGGCGGCGTGCACCGACGCGCAGAACACGCATCCGTTGCTGCGCGATGTGGCGGCCGCCGCCAGCTCGCGCTCGGCGCGGCCGATGCCGCCGGAGACGTTGAAGAAGATGTCGAGGTCGGTGAGCGTGCGGGCGTGGAGCGCCGCGGGATCGCGGGCGAGCAGTCGGAAGTAGGGCATCTTCGCGCGCACGGGCTCGATGAGGGCGTCGCGCTGGACGTCGGTGAGCTCGTCTTCGGCGACCGGCTCGAGCCACGGCACCCAGCCGAGACCCTCCTGCGTGAAGGCATCGGGGCGGGCGAGGTCGGGGTAGGTCGTGATGAGGTCGGTCATGTCAGGCTCCTTCACCGACGAGGGCGGGCGTGCGGGCGAGCACGCGCAGCCCCCACGCCACGCGCAGCTGGAAGCTCAGGAACGCGATGAGCTGCGACAGCGACACGATGTCGTCGGCGCTCCATCCGGCATCCACGAGCGCCCGCAGGGCCTCGGGGCTCGACTCGCGGGGCCGGAAGACGAGGAGGTGCACGTGCGTCAGCGCCGCCGCGAGCCGCACACCGAGGGCGGGGTCGGCCGACCAGGACGCACCCGCGGTGCTCTCCGAGCGCAGGCCCGGCTCGCGGTACGCGCCGAACGGGCCGGTCGCCGCGGCGCTCCGTGCGGCCGCCGCGATGGCGCCCGCAAGATCGGGCGCCTCGTCGCCGAGCAGGTCGCCGTAGAAGTCGGCGGCCTCCGCGAACCCGTGCAGCTGCGCGACGAAGGCGGCGACGGCGTAGCGCTCGGCGAGCGGGAAGGTGCCCGCTTCCGCCGGCTCGAGGAGTGCCGCGAAGCTGCGCTGCGCGTTCTCGCGGGCCTGGGCCCGCTGGTCGCGGACCGTACTGAGGGCATCGCCCGGCGCGATGCCGGCGAGCAGGTCGATGATGTCGGCGGAGGCCGCGGTCATGGTGTTCCTTCCGTGGAGTGCGAGACGGCGAGGGTGCGGTGGGCGTTCTGGAGATCGCGGGCGGCCCCGGGGCCGGTGGCGAACCCCAGCCGCGGCGCGACCTCTTCCGCCAGCAGCTGGAGCGAGCGCAGGGTGAGCTCGTGCGTGGCGGCGATGGAGTGCACCTGGAACGACACGTCGCTGACCTCCGCGAGAGTCGCATCGGCGCCGAGTGAGGCGACGACCTCGTCGACCGTGCCGACGTGCGTGTCGGTGATCGTGACGAGCGCGTCGATGCCGAGGCCGCGGGTGTCGAGCCCGAACATCGTCTCGGCGAGGTGACGCAGGCCCGCCTCGGCGAGCTCGAGGGCGCGGGTGCGGTCACCCTCGTCGACGACGAGCGCGGTGCGCGAGGCCAGCACCCGGACGGGGGCGCCCTCGGGCAGCGCCGCACGATACGCCGCGACGATCGGCAGCTGCAGGTCGTGCAGCGGCGCATCCGGGGCGTCGGGGCTCCGCGGCTGGGTGCGCGAGAGCAGCAGGCCGTCGCCGTTCATGCCGGCACGCCGACCGCCGTCGACCGAGAACGTGGCCTGCCAGATGCGCTCGGCGAGATCGCCGGCGGGCGGATAGATGCGCGAACCCGTTCCCCGCACGCCGCGCCCCGCGAGCGCGTCGGTGAACACCTCGCGGTGATCGGCGTAGATCTCGCGGCGCCGGTCGGCATCCTGCCCGAACGCCGCGAACGACGACGGGGTGCCGCCTGAGGCGACGCCGAGCTGCACGCGGCCGCCACTGAGCTGATCGAGCACGGCGGCGTCCTCCGCCGCGCGCAGCGGATCGTCGATCGGGAGTGTCACGACACCCGTCGCGAGCGCGATCCGCGACGTGCGCTGCGCGGCGGCGGCCAGCAGCACGAACGGCGACGGGAGGCCGCCCTCCTCCTCGCCGAAGTGGTGCTGCGCGACCCAGGCCGACGCGAGGCCCACCCGCTCGGCCTGGTCGATCTGCTCGAGCGCGAACCGATAGCGCTCGGCCGCGGGGACGGGTTCGAGGAGTCGGGAGAAGAAACCGAGCCGTGGTCCGGTCATGCGTGCACCTCCGTGGGTGTGTGTTCTGCGATGTCGGCGCGTTCGGCCCGCAGCGACCCGCCCGGGATGGCGGCCAGAAGCTGGCGCGTGTAGTCGTGCTGCGGGTGGTCGAAGACCTGCTGCGCCGAGCCGTACTCGACCTGACGCCCCCGCTGCAGCACCGAGACGGTGTCGGAGATCTGCCGGACGACGGCGAGGTCGTGCGAGATGAAGACGTAGGTCAGGCCGAGGTCGGCCTGCAGCCGCGCGAGCAGCCGCAGGATCTGGGCCTGCACCGTGACGTCGAGCGCGGAGACCGCCTCATCGAGGACGACGAGCTCGGGTTCGACGATGAGCGCTCGCGCGATCGCGACGCGCTGCCGCTGACCCCCGGACAGCTCGTGGGGGTGGCGCGCACCGATCTCGGGCGCGAGCGAGACGAGTTCGAGGTGGTGGTGGGCGCGCTCGACACGCTCGGCGCGCGTGCCGATGCCGAAGTTGCGCAGTGGCTCGGTGAGGATGCCGGTGACCGACTGGCGCGGGTCGAGCGAGGCGTACGGGTTCTGGTAGACGAGCTGCGTCGTGCGGTGGAAGGCGCGGCGCGAGCGCAGGGCGGTCACCTCGGTGTCGCCGACGCGGACGGTGCCGGTGGTCGGCCGGTTGAACCCGGCGATGCTGCGGCCCGTGGTGGTCTTGCCCGAGCCCGATTCGCCGACGAGGGCGTGCGTCGTCCCCCGCGCGACGGTGAAGGACACATCGTCGACGGCGACGAGCGGCGAGCGCCCCGGACGCGCGAACTCCTGCGTGAGGCCGGAGACCGCGACGAGCGGGCGGGCGGCGGCATCCACGACGGGTGGCGTCCGCTCGACGACGCTCGCGAGCGAGGGGGCGTCGGCCAGGAGCGTGCGCGTGTAGTCCGCCTGGGGCTGGGTCAGCACGAAGGCCGACGGCCCTGCCTCCTGCACCTGGCCGCCGCGGAGGACCACGATGCGGTCCGACCGGTCGGCGGCGACGGCGAGGTCGTGCGTGATGAAGAGGATGCCGGTGCCGGTCTCGGCGCGCAGGTCGTCGAGGAGGTCGAGCACCGTCCGCTGCACGGTCACGTCGAGCGCGCTCGTCGGCTCGTCGGCGATGATCAGCTCGGGCTCGAGGGCGAGGGCGGCCGCGATGAGCACGCGCTGGCGCATCCCGCCGGAGAGCTCGTGCGGATGCTGCCGCGCCCGCGCCTCCGGGTCGTCGATGCCGACCCGGTCGAGGAGGTCGATGACACGCGCGTCGATCTTGCGGCGGTCCTTCCAGCCGTGGATGCGGAGGGCTTCGCCCACGCTCCACCCGATCGTCGCGACCGGGTTGAGCGAGTTGCCGGGATCCTGCGGGATGAGCGCGATGCACCGCCCGCGGAGGTGCCGCCATCCCCGCTCGGAGAGTCCGACCAGGTCGGTCACGCCGTCGGTGCGCTCGTTGAGCGTGATGCTGCCGCCGGACACCCGCCCGTTGCCGGCGAGCAGTCCGATCACCGACTGCGCGACCGTCGACTTGCCGGAGCCCGACTCGCCGACGAGGGCGGTCACGGTGCCCGCCTCCACCTCGAGCGAGACCCCGCGGACGGCGTCGACGAGGCCGCGGCGCGTGCGGTACTGCACCGCGAGGTCGCGGACGGACAGCAGCGGCTGCGCACTCATGCGGCATCCCCTCCTCGAATGGCCTGACTGAGGCGGTTGGTGGCGAGGACGACGAGCACCACGACGACGCCGGGGAGCACCGTGAGCCACCAGGCGGTGGCGACGTAGTTGCGGCCCTCCGCGATGAGGAGCCCCCACTCGGGCGTCGGCGGCGGAGCGCCGTAGCCGAGGAAGCCGAGCGTCGAGATCTGCAGGATGGCCGAGCCGAGCTGCAGGGCCGCGAGGGCGATGACGGGCGTGAGCGAGTTCGGGAGGATGTGCCGCCACAGCACGCCGAGGAACGTCCCGCCCGAGCCGTACGCGGCTTCGACGTAGTCGTTCACCCGCACGCTCACGACGCGCGAGCGGGCGAGGCGGGCGAACACCGCGATCGAGGTCACACCGACCGCGATCGCCGCGCTCGTCGTGCCGAAGCCGAGGAGGATCACGACGCTGAGCGACAGGAGGAGTGCCGGGATGGCGAGGAGGACGTCGACGATGCGCATGAGGACCTCGTCGAGCGCGCCGCCGACGGCGCCCGCGAGGACGCCCATCGCGGTGCCGACGACGAGGCCGACGGCGACGGCGACGAGGGCGCCGATGATCGACTGCGAGGCGCCGTAGATGACGCGCGCGTACAGGTCGCGTCCGGTGGCGTCGGTGCCGAACCAGTGCTCGGCGCTCGGCGCCTGCAGCGACGCGGCGACCGTCTCGGTCGGGCTCTGCGACGTGAAGAGGCCGGGGAAGAGCGCCCACAGCACCGCGATCAGGATGACGAGCGCCGGGATGGCGAAGCCGAGGCGCGCGAGCGACGGCCGGCC
>JACEFY010000145.1 GCA_016807485.1 Stenotrophomonas maltophilia
CGCCCTCATCGGCATCACCGCGGGGTCGGATCCCGAGCGGGTCGAGGCGATCCTCCCCGGCATCCCGCTCCTCCCCGCCGATGAGATCGTGCGCCGCAGCGAACTGGTCGTGCTCGCCGTCCCGCACGACGAGCTCCCCGCCCTCGTCGCCGGCATCGCCGAGCTCGGCGGCTGGCAGACCGGTCAGCTCGTCATGCACGTCGACCCGGCCTACGGCACCGAGGTGCTCGCCCCGGCCGCTGCGCGCGGAGCCATCCCGCTCGCCGTGCACCCGGCGATCAGCTTCACCGGCACCTCGATCGACCTGCGGCAGCTGCCGGAGGCGTTCGCCGCCGTCACCGCCCCGACCGCCGTGCTCCCCATCGCGCAGGCGCTCGCCGTCGAGCTCGGCTGCGAGCCCGTCGTGATCGCCGAGGCCGACCGCCCGGCCTACGGCGAGGCGGTGGGCATCGCGACCGAGTTCGCGGCATCCATCGTCCGCCAGTCCGCCGCACTCCTGCGCGGCGTGGGCGTCGACGAGCCCGGGCGCTATCTGGCAGCGATCCTCCACTCGGCGACCGAGCGCGCCCTCACCGCGGCCGACGACTGAGCCCGCGGCGGATCGGCCCGCCTCGCCCACGTCCGCGAGACTGCGTGCCCGCGACGAGACTGCGCGCCGCGCACGCAGTCTCGTCGCGTCAGCGCAGTCTCGCGGCCGGCCCGGCCGGGGGAGCGCGTGGGGGCGCCGGTAGGATGGGAGCGACTTCGAGGAGCCCGCACCATGACGGATACGACCGCCGCCGCTGAGACCGAAAGCGCGTCCGAGGAGGACGTCTTCGAGCAGAAGGCCGTCCGCCTCGCCAAGCGCGAGCGCCTGCTCGCCGCGCGCACCGACGCTGCCGGCGGCCCGTACCCGGTCGCCGTGGCGACGACCGACACGATCCCGGCGCTTCGCTCGCGGTTCGCCGAGCTCGCCGCGGGCGACGAGACCGGGGTCATCGCCTCGGTCGCGGGGCGCGTCGTCTTCTCCCGCAACACCGGCAAGCTGTGCTTCGCGTCGCTGCAATCCGGTGACGGCAGCCGCATCCAGGCCATGGTCTCGCTCTCCGAGGTCGGCGACGAGTCGCTGCAGGCGTGGAAGGAGCTCGTCGACCTCGGCGACCACGTCTCGGTCACCGGTCAGGTCATCTCCAGCCGCCGTGGCGAGCTGTCGATCATGGTCACCGACTGGCAGATCGCGGCCAAGGCGCTGCTGCCGCTGCCGAACCTGCACAGCGAGCTCAGCGAAGAGAGCCGCGTGCGCTCGCGCTACCTCGACCTCATCGTGCGCGATCAGGCGCGCGAGACCGTCGTCGCCCGCGCCAAGGTCAACGCCTCCCTGCGTGCCACCTTCGCGGGCCACGACTTCCTCGAGGTCGAGACCCCCATGCTCCAGGTGCAGCACGGCGGCGCCGCCGCGCGCCCGTTCGTGACGACGTCCAACGCGTTCGACGCCGAGCTGTACCTGCGCATCGCGCCCGAGCTCTTCCTCAAGCGCGCCGTCGTGGGCGGCATCGACCGGGTGTTCGAGATCAACCGCAACTTCCGCAACGAGGGTGCCGACTCGACCCACAGCCCCGAGTTCGCGATGCTCGAGGCCTATCAGGCGTATTCGGACTACCACGGCATCGCCGACCTCACCCAGGAGCTCATCCAGAACGCGGCGGTCGCCGTGTCGGGGTCGACGACGGTCACCTGGGCCGACGGCACGGTCTACGAGCTCGGCGGGCAGTGGGATCGGATCTCGATGTACGCGTCGCTGTCGGATGCGGCCGGGCGCGAGATCACGCCGGAGACCGCGCTGGCCGACCTGCAGGCGCTCGCCGCCGACGTGGGCGTCGAGGTGCCCGAGAAGGTCGCGACCCACGGCAAGCTCGTCGAGGAGCTGTGGGAGCACTTCGTCAAGGGGGGCCTCACCCGCCCGACGTTCGTCATGGACTTCCCGGTCGACACGAGCCCCCTCGTGCGCGAGCACCGTTCGATCCCCGGCGTCGTCGAGAAGTGGGACCTGTACGTGCGGGGCTTCGAGCTCGCGACGGGGTATTCCGAGCTCGTCGACCCGGTCATCCAGCGCGAGCGGTTCGTCGAGCAGGCGAAGCTCGCCGCCCGTGGCGACGACGAGGCGATGCGCGTCGACGAGGAGTTCTTGCGCGCGCTCGAGCACGGCATGCCCCCGACGGGCGGCATGGGGATGGGCATCGACCGCCTCATGATGGCCATCACCGGGCTCGGCATCCGCGAGACGATCCTCTTCCCGCTCGTCAAGTAGCCGGCCGGAACGCCCAGTCGGGCATGTGCCCGGCCTGCACGAACGACTGCACGATCTCCGAGAGGCCGTGCTCGGCGTCGATACGGAGCGCCTGCCGGGTGTAGCGGTCGGCGTGCGTCGACCGGCCCAGCGCCCACGACAGCCAGGCGCACAGGGCGAGCGGCCCCGGACGGTGGGCGCTCGGCGACAGCGCCGCGACCTCGCGTGTGAGGGCGAGCGCGCGTTGCAGCCGCGCCGCATCGGGGCGCGGACCCTCCCCCCACATCCGCTCGGCGAGGTCGGCCGGGTAGGCAGCACCGTCCTCCCATTTGCGCTGGGCCTCGAGCGCGAGGTCGCCGCCGGCCATATCGCTCGCCCACTGCACCAGCGCGACGTCGCGGAGCGCCGGCCGGCCGAGGCACCAGGTGAGCACGGCGACGCGCATCGGGCTGAGGTTCGCGGCATCCCACTCGAGCGCGTCTTCGAACAGGCTCGGCAGGTCGTCGAGCCGGCAGGCGGCTTCGAGGGCGGCGGGATCGACCCGATCGGCACGCTCGGTGCCGGCCGGGATGCCGCAGATCACCTCGAGGGCCGTGGCGAGCGAGCGGAGAGCCGCGCCGACCGCGCGCCGCTCGGCGGCGCTCCGGCGGGGGAGGGCAGCGCCGCTGGACTGGTCGCCGTCGGGCGGCGGCCCGGGCACCGGGGTGTGCAGGAGGAGTTCGCCGAGCGGCCGACCCCCGGACGGCAGATCACGGTCGAGATGCGATCCCCAGCCGTCCGCGGCGATCGTGAACGCATCGACGAGCGTGATGCCGCACGCGTCGGCGGCGTTCGCGATCGCCTCTGCGAGGGCGCGGTGCGGCAGGCCGGCACCGCCGAGTGCGGCGTCGGTGTAAACCACGACCATGACCGCGTCGGCGGTCGGGATGCGGCACACCATCCCCACCGCGGTTCCGGCGAGCGCGTCGACGGCATCGTCGGGGGGAAGGTCGAGGCGCATCGCGCCGAGGCTGCGCCCCCGCGCCATCGGAACGATGACGAGGCTGCGGGTGGGCGTGAAGCCGAGCAGGCTCGGCACGAGGGACAGGAACTGGGCGGCGCCGGAAGCGCGGACGATGGTGGACATGGCGACGATCCTCCGGGCTCCCGCGGGTGCGTGGAACGCGCGGGGGCGCCGATGGGGGAAACCCGCGGAAATGGTCGCCTGGGGAGAGATCTCCGCGTCCCGCGTACCATGGAGGCATGGACTCCTATTGGCTCGCCGTCGTCTGGTCGCTGCTGCCGACCGTGGTGGTGCTGGGACTGTTCATCTTCGTGCTGCGATCGATTCTCCGGATGGATCGCAGCGAGCGACGCGTCTACGCCGAGGTCGAGGCGGAGGAGCGCGCCAAGCGTGGATTGCCGGTCGCCACCGGTGAGGATGCCGCGGCCTGAGGGCGCTGTCGGCGCGCAGTCGATACGCTGAGCGGACCGGCCTCCCCCGAGGTCGGGCGACAGGGGAGTGCGCGTGCTGGACATGATCGTCGGCTGGTTCGCCGTCTGGGGCGTGTGGGTCGTCCTCGTGATCGACATCGTGATCCGCGTGACGGCGATCATCGTCATCCCCCGCAACCGCCGCCCGACGGCCGCGATGGCGTGGCTTCTGGCGATCTACTTCATCCCGTTCATCGGAGTGCTGCTCTTCCTCCTGATCGGCAACCCGCGGCTTCCCCGCAAGCGGAGGAAGAAGCAGCAGCAGATCAACGCCTACATCCGCGAGACCAGCCACGGGCTCGACTTCGGAACCCTCCGGCCGAACGCGCCCGCGTGGTTCACGGCGCTCGTGCGCTTGAACCGCCGGCTCGGTGCCATGCCGATCGCCGGCGACAACGCCGCCCGCATGATCTCGGACTACCAGCAGAGCCTCGACGCGATGGCCGACGACATCCGGCTCGCCGACAAGTACGTGCACGTCGAGTTCTACATCCTGCAGGCCGATGAGGCGACCGACAACTTCTTCCGCGCCCTGGAGGAGGTCGCCGCACGCGGGGTCGTCGTGCGCGTGCTGCTCGACCACTGGGCCAACCGCAGCAAGCCTAAGTACAAGGAGACCAAGCGGCGGCTGAACGCCATGGGCGCGCACTGGCATGTGATGCTGCCCGTCCAGCCGTTCAAGGGCAAGTACCAGCGGCCCGACCTGCGCAACCACCGCAAGCTGCTCGTCGTCGACGGGCGCGTCGCCTACACCGGTTCGCAGAACGTCACCGATTCGACCTACAACCTGCCCAAGAACATCAAGCGCGGCCTGCACTGGGTCGACATGATGACGCGCCTGCAGGGCCCGATCGTGGCATCCGTCAACGCCGTCTTCCTCTCCGACTGGTACAGCGAGACCGACGAGACCCTCCTGGAAGAGATCGACCTCTTCGACGTGTCGTCGGGGCCCGGCGACCTCGACTGCCAGATCATCCCGTCGGGGCCCGGGTTCGAGTTCCAGAACAACCTCAAGCTCTTCATGTCGCTGCTGTTCTCGGCGCAGGAGAAGATCATCATCGTCAGCCCCTACTTCGTGCCCGACGAGGGGCTCCTCCTCGCGATCACGACCGCCTGCCAGCGGGGGGTGCACGTCGAGCTGTTCGTCTCGGAGGAGGGCGACCAGGCGATGGTGTACCACGCCCAGCGCAGCTACTACGAAGCGCTCCTGCGCGGTGGGGTGAAGATCTGGATGTACAAGCGGCCGTACATCCTGCACTCCAAGTCGATGTCGATCGACGACGAAGTCGCGGTCATCGGATCGAGCAACATGGACATGCGCTCGTTCGGTCTGAACCTCGAGATCTCGCTCCTCACCCGCGGGCAGGAGTTCGTCGAGCAGCTGCGGGCAGTCGAGGATCGCTATCGGTCGCAGAGCCGCGAGCTGACGCTCGAGGAGTGGGAGAAGCAGCCCCTGCGATCGACCGTGCTCGACAACCTCGCCCGACTCACATCGGCTCTGCAGTGACTCGTTATCGCGGCGTGACCGACCTCGGGGCGCCTTCCCAGAACACGCCGAAAGGATAGTGGCATGACCACTCGACGCACCCTCGCCCTGCTGGCCCTTCTGGGCGCCGGAGCCCTCGCCTTCTCCGGATGTGCCAGCACCCCCGCATCCCCCGGCGCTTCCGGCGGCCCCGGCGGCTCCGACGACTCGTCGACCGACCTCGAGGTCGACGCCGGCTGGCTCGACGGGGGACGCATCGTCGCCATCGTGACCCAGGGGTCCAGCACGTGCGTGCCCACGGCGTCCGATGTCACTCTCCAGGCCGACGGCTCGGTCGCCGTCACCCTCGTCGACCCGCCGGCCGACACGGCGTGCACGCGCGACCTCGTGCCGCGTGCGACGGCCGTCCAGCTGCCCGAAGGGGCCGACGGCGACAACGAGCTGCAGCTCGTCGTGACCTACGGCGACCTCCGCGGTGACACCGACCTCGACGCCTACGCGGGCGGGCCGGTCGAGGAGTACACCCCGTCGGCGGGATGGATCGACGAGGGCCTCTTCGCGCTGCTCACGTGGGGCTCGTCCACCTGCGCCCCCGCCGTGCAGGATGCCGCCGTCGCCGACGGCAACCAGATCACGGTGACCTTCGCCGACCCGCCCGCCGACCAGGTCTGCACCGCCGACATGGCGCCCCGTGTCACGCTCGTCTCGGTCGCCGGTGTCGACGACGACGTGGTCGACCTCACCCTGACCGGTGGCGGCGCCGAGTTCGCGACCCCCGTGAAGCTTCAGATCGCCGGCTGAGCCGGCCCAGCCC
>JACEFY010000146.1 GCA_016807485.1 Stenotrophomonas maltophilia
CACCAACCAGCCGATGATCACCACGCTCGATGTGAACTTGCCCGGGATCGACGGCTTCGAGGCGGCCCGCCGCATCCGCTCGCGCAACAGCGACACCTACATCGTCATGCTCACCGGCCAGGGTGACGAGGCCGACGTCGTGCTCGGGCTCGCCGCCGGCGCCGACGACTTCATCACGAAGCCCTTCCGTCCTCGCGAATTGCGCGCGCGCATCGAGGCGATGCTGCGCCGGCCGCGCTCCATCGGGACGCCCGCCCCGGCGATCCCCGCACAGGAGAAGTCCGGCCCGTCGTTCCCGACGCGCGCCGTGCCCGTCGTCGCCGACACCGCGGAGCAGACCCTCGTGGTCGTCCCCCCGGCCGGCAGCGATGTCGCCGTGACCGCGGGCCCCGTTGGCGGCGACTGGATCGAGCACCGCGACCTGCGGCTCGACCCCGACACCCGCATCGCCGCGATCGGCACCCGCGAGCTCGAACTCACCCGCACCGAGTTCGACCTCCTGGCCGCGCTCATGGAGTCGAAGCGGCGCGTGCGCTCGAAGGCCGACCTCGCCCTGGTGCTGCGCGGCGAGTCATACGTCACGACCTACTTCGTCGGCGAGGCCGACAAGCGCGCGATCGAGGCGCACATGACGAACCTCCGCCGCAAGCTCGGCGATGACCCGACCAACCCGCGCTACATCGAGACGGTGCGCGGCGTCGGCTATCGCCTGACCGCCGAGTTCTGAGCGCTGCGCGCGTGCAGCTGCTCCGGCTCGCGCTCGCGCTCGCCCTCTCTCGCGAATCACCACTTCCCGCACGAATCACCACGCCATGCACGCGAGTGCGGTGGTGATTCGATAGCACTGTGGTGATTCGCGGGCAGTGACGGGGATGTCTCCACAGCGGGCGGATGTGGGGAGTTGTCCCCGGGATGCGGGAAGTTGCGGGCGCCCGGGTGCTCGCCACCGCATCCTGGGGCGATGGAACCCGTTGACGCCGCACGATCGCTGCGCTCACGCACACAGCTCGAAGAGGGCGGTCGCACGAGCCGCGGGATCGACCGCGCGCTCGACGACGGTTCCCTCATCCGCGTCTCGCCGGGCCGGTACGCGAGGGGCGACATCTGGCGTGACGAGTTCGGCGAGGGACGACATCTCCTGCGCGTCGCGGGCACGTTCGCCGATCTGCGGTCCGACGCGGTCGCCTGCCTCACCTCTGCTGCGGTGCTCCACCGCCTCCCGCTGTGGCGACTCGAGCCGGCCCGCGTGCACCTGGCCGGGCTGCGGCTGAACGGCCGCACCACGGGGTCGCTCACGGTCGCGCGTCACCGCGCAGCGATCCCGCGCGGCGACGTGGTGGAGATCGCCGGCATCCCCTGCACGTCACTCCCCCGCACGGTCGCCGATCTGATCCGCCACCTCGATCCCGCGCGGGGTCTCGTCGTCGCGGATGCCGCCATGCGCGCCCGCGCCTTCGATCCCGTCACGCGTGAGTACGACGGCGACAAGGCGGAGGCGTTCCGGTTCGCCGTCGGCGCCCGGCTCCGCAGCGGCGCGCGCGGCGTGAAGCACGCTCGCCGCACGCTCGAGCTCGCCGATGGAAGAGCGGAAAGCCCCGGCGAGAGCGTCAGCCGCATGCTTCTCGTCCAGATCGGGTTTGCGGTGCCGCGCATACAGGTCGAGGTGCCGTCGCCGCGAGGCCGGCCCTACCGCGTGGACTTCGGGTTGGACGACGTAGATGCCTGGGGCGAGTACGACGGCGAAGTGAAATACCGCGACCCGAGGATGCGGGCAGTCGACGAGGTCGGGCTCGACGTTCTCCTCGCGGAAAAGGAGCGCGAAGACTGGATCCGCGGCACGACGAACCGCCGCTACGTTCGGTGGGGATCCGCGCACCTCACCGAGGCCGCACTCGCCCGCCGCCTCGCCGCCTTCCACATCCGCCCGCCGCACTGACCCCCGAATCACCACTTCTCGCGCGAATCACCACCTCTCGCACGCGAATGCGGTGCTGATTCGGGAGGGAGGTGTTGATTCGCGAAACGCGGGCGGATCCGAGAAGCCGCCGGGCAGGAGAAAGCCCCGAGGAGCCGAAGCTCCCCGGGGCGGGGCTGACGGTCCCCCAGAAACCGTCAGACCTTGAACCCGAGCTGGCGCCGCACCAGCTTCAGGAACATCGACAGGGTCTGCATGACGGTGATGACACCGACGATCGGCCAGCCGACCCAGAGGATCGTGGACTGCACCATGACCGGGAGCATGGTCCAGGTCACGGCCATCGCGATGGCGACGGCGACCACGATGACGAGCGGCACCCAGTGCCCGTTTCCACCGCCGCGCTCGGCCTTGGCCTGCAGCGCCCAGTTGTCGACCTTCTTCCGCGAGAGGAAGCGGGTCCACGAGCGGAGGAAGTGGCTGATGCGCACCCACATGTAGATCTCGGCCGGGAACATCAGCACGGCGAACGCGATGTCGCGTCCGTCGACCTCCTTCATCGACAGCGCGATGCGGAGGTTGAGCGCCACGGCGACCACCGGCGGCAGCAGCCACCACGGCGAGAACACGAACGCGCCAATCGAGAGCGACCCGGCCAGCAGCGTCAGGAACGCCACACGGACGAAGAAGTTGGTGAGCATGGAGAGGTTCTCCAGCCACCGCAGCCGCAGGTTCGGGTGGAACGGCTGCCCCTTCGTGTCGCCGCGCTGGCCGGGCCACATCAGTTCGATCGCACCGTAGGTCCACTTCACCTGCTGCGCGTCGAGACCGCGGAGGGTCGTCATGCCGCCGACGTGCGCACGCGAGAGCGGGTTGATCTTGGTGAGGTAGCCGGCGCTCTTGATCTGCAGCGACAGCAGCGAGTCCTCGACCTCGCTGTCCTTCACCCACGGGGTCGACTGGTGGTTGGCGCGCATGACATCGCGGAGCGCCTGGGTCGAGAAGATCGAGAGCTGGCCGCCGAGCACCGCCATGTTGCGGCCGCGCAGCAGGTTCTGCATGTTGAACGCGGCGAACTGCGAGCGCTGGCCGGCGATGAGGAAGCGGCCCATGAGGCTCTTGATCGGCTTGTCGTCGATCGTGTAGACCGCCGAGATGCCGCCGATGCGCGTGTCGGAGACGGCCTCGGACTCGAGGTACTCGACCGCCCGGGGGTCGGCCACCGTGTCGCCGTCGACGCCGAGCAGGTACTCGTAGCCCTCGACGAGCGTGTAGCCGTAATTGAGGGCGCCGACCTTCTTATCGGGGTTCTTGCCGATGTCGTGCACGAACACCTCGGTGAACTGCTCACCGAGCGCGGTCACGACCTCGTGCGGGCCGGCGTACTGCGATGCGATCTTCACGGTGGCGTCGGACGTGTTGTTGACCACCACGTGGATGACGTCGGGCACGCGGGTCTGGCCGAGCAGCCCCTCGATGACCTGGGCGATCGACTCCTCCTCGTTGTACGCCGGGATGATGCAGCCGATCGTCGAGCGGTGCGCCGAGCTGTCGTCGAGCACCGATCCGAAGTCTTCGGGGAAGGTGTGCGCGGCGACGGCGAGTTCGGTCGACGGGGAGGCGTTCGTGGTCATGGCTCCACTGTGTCGGGGCCACCGCAAGGAACCCCCGACCCACCCCCGAGGAAAGCGCAAGGTTTCCGCAAGATCGCTTCCGGCTCTCGGTAGACTCCACCCCATGCCCGCTCCGCCCAGCCCCGAGGCGCCGCGCATCGATCCCCGCACGCAATCGATCTGGCTGTGGCAGCTGTCGCTGGCCGGCGTCGTCGTGCTCCTCTCGCTCGTGGTGCTCGGGATCGCGCCCGAGCTCTTCGCCCGGGCGACCACGGCCGCCGGCGTGGGGCTCACCATCGCGATGACGGTCATCGCGATGACCGTCCCCTGGGCGCGGGTGAGCAGCCGGGTCATCGCCCTCGTGCCGCTCGTCGACGTCTTCGCGATCGGCCTCCTGGCCTACGGATCCGACCTGCGCTTCGGCTTCCTGTGGGTGTTCCCGGTGGCGTGGATCGCGACGCACTACAGCGTGCGGTGGCTCTGCGGCATCCTCGCCTTCATCGCCGCGATCATCGTCGTCGACGCCGTGACCCACGAGCCGTCCGCCTTCAGCACCCTGCGCTTCGTGATCGTGGTGGTCTCGCTCACCTTCCTCGGCATCACGATCCACACCGGCGCCCGCAAGACGCGCGCCGTCACGCGGCTTCTCCGTCGCCAGACCGCGCGCCTCCAGACGACCCTCACCCGCGTCCGCGCGCAGGAGCGCCGCGTCAATCAGATGCTCAACGGTCTGGATGCCGCGATCGCCCGCGTCGACCGCGACGGCCGGCTGCTCGGCGCCAACGAATCGCTCCTGGCGCTCTACGGGCTCGACCGCCGTGACACGTCGCGCCCCGGCTCGTCGGTCGAATACGACGTCAAGGGCGGCACGGCGCTCCGCGAACAGGACCGCCCGTTCGCGCGCGCTGCCCGCGGCGAGCTGTTCTCCGACTATCGGCTCTGGCTCTTCGACGCCGAGGGCACCTGGCACGCGCTGACCGCGTCGACCCGCGAGCTCGCCCACGCCCCCACCGAACCGGCGACGACGCTCGTCGTCATCACCGACATCTCCGATGCGGTCAGCGCCGACGACGCCCGACGCACCCTCGCCCGCACCGTCACGCACGAGCTCGCCAATCCGCTGACGGCCATCATCGGGTACACCGACCTCCTCCTCGCCGAAGACCTCGGTGCCCGCAACCACGAGCGTCTCGAACTCATCGACGCCGCCGGCGCCCGCATGGAGACCCTCATCGCCGAGGTGCTGCAGGCGGGGGGGCGCGAGCGCGTCGCCGAGGAGCCGTGGCGGCGGGTCGATCTGGGCGAGCTCGTGGCGGCATCCGTCGAATCGTTCGCCCCGGCCGCCGCCGCCGGTGACGTCGACATCGCGTTCGGTGGCGACGAGCCCGCACCGGTCGTGGCCGATGCCTTCCGCCTGCGCCAGGTCTTCGACAACCTCATCAGCAATGCCGTGAAGTACACCCCGCGCGCGGGAAAGGTGACGGTCGACGTCGCACCGGATGCCGGGGTCACCATCCGCGACACCGGCATCGGGATCGCGGCAGAAGACCTCCCCCACATCTACGACGACTACTTCCGCGCCGAGACCGCGCGCGAAAGCGGCCGGCCCGGTACGGGGCTCGGTCTCGGGATCGTCCGCGGCATCGTCGAGCAGCACGAGGGATCACTCGAGATCGCGAGCACGCCGGGCGCGGGGACGACCGTCACCGTGCGCCTGCCGCTCGCCCAGCCCGAAGGAGAAATCGCATGAGCGGGATCGAGCTCGCCCACGTCGCGCTGGCCACCGTGGGCACCATCGTCATGGTGGGCCTCGGGTTCCTCTACCGCCCCGACCGCGCGACGGTGCTGTGGTCGCTCGCGTTCATCGTGTCGATGCTGAGCGCGTACGCCCAAATGACGGCCGCGGCGGCCGGTCTCGATGCCGTCCGCCTCGCGGCGATGGGCCTCGGCCTCGGCGCGCCGGCCCTCGTCTGGGCGGGCCTCCGGGTCGAGCGCGGCAAGAGCGCCGTCGTCGGATGGCTGGCCGTCGTCGTCGGCGGGGCCGCGGGGGTGCTCCTGCCCCTCGCCGCACCGTCCGACGCCTACGACTGGACCGTCCGCCTCGCCTACGCCGTCTCGGCTGCCTTCGCGGGGCTCACGCTCGCCGAGCTTCTCCGCCGCCCCGAGCGCGGTGGAGGGACGAGCTTTCCGCTGGCGATGTTCTCGATCGTGTTCGTCGGCGTCGCGGCCGTGAGCGTCGTGGCCGGCTTCTTCAGCCCCAGTCTCGACCTCGCCGACGACATCACCATGCTCGGATTCCTCATCTACACCGTGTGTGCGCTCATCACGCTGCTCTTCATCGTCCGGGGCGGAGCGATCACCCGCGCCCTCGCGGGCGGCTCCGGCACGCCGAGCGTCTTCCGCCGCATCGCAGCCGACCGGCTGGCCCGCGCGCAGACCTCCGGCGAGCGCTCCTGGACCATGCTCGTGGTCCGCCTCGACGACGCCGCCGACCTCCGCACCG
>JACEFY010000147.1 GCA_016807485.1 Stenotrophomonas maltophilia
ACGAGCGTCGGCACCCCCGCGCCGACGATGGACCGGATCGCCGCCGCCGCCGCCTCGCGCGGCACACTGACGATCACGAAGTCGGGACGCTCCGCCGCCAGGAGCGCGTCGATGTCTGCGAAGCCAGGCGCACCCTCGACCTCGGCGCGCCCGGACCGCGTCACGACCCCCGTGACCCGGAGGAGGCCGGGCAGGCTGCGCGCCGCGCGGTGGAAGAACCCGGCGCGCCAGCCCGAGCCGACGACGGCGAACGTCGCGGGAGCGGTCATGCCGAGCCGATCCAGAACTCGTCGGCGGGGACGAGCGCCTCGAGGCGGATCCAGAACTCCTCGGGCAGCTCCGCCTGCGCCGCGCGCACGAGTCCGTCGAGCCGCGACGTCTTGCTGATGCCGACGATCGTGGAGTGCACGCGGCTGTCGCGGAGCGAGAACTGCAGCGCCGCGGTGGCGAGGTCGGTGTCGTACTCGTCGCAGAGCACCGCCATCTGCTCGATGGCCGTGAGGGTCGCCGGCGCCGCCTCGCGGTAGGCGTAGGTGGTCATGCCGCTGCGCGGGGCCGCGAGGATGCCGCCGCCGTAGACCGCGGCGTTGACGACGCCCAGTCCGCTCTCGGCGGCGCGGTTGAGGATGCCTTCCGCACTCCGGTCGACGAGGGTCCACCGGTTGTGGACCAAGAGCACCTCGAACACGCCCAGGTCGAGGTAGCGGTCCATGAGGCCGAGCGGCCCGCCGGCCAGCCCGATGTGCCCGATCTCGCCTTCCTCCTTCAGGCGCACGAGCGTGTCGACCGCGCCGCCCCGCGCCGTCATCACCTCCCAGGGGAAGCCCTCGGGGTCGTGCAGATGCACAAGCGGCAGCGCGTCGACGCCGAGCCGCTCGCGGCTCTCGCGCACCGACGCGCGCACACGCTCGCCCGAGTAGTCGCCATTCGACGGATCGACCTTCGTGGTCAGCAGGAAATCCGCCGGAAGCCCCCCGCGCCGCGCAATCGCGGCGCCGATGCGGCGCTCGCTCTCACCGTCCGAATAGCCGTTGGACGTGTCGAGCGAGCGGATCGGGCTGTCGAGCACCGCCTCGACGAGCTCGATCGCGTCGTCTGCGGCGACCTCATAGCCGAACGCCGCCGGCATGCTCCCGAGGGGGCTGCCGCCCACGGTCACGGCCGTGATCTCGAGCCCCGTCGACCCCAGGGGCCGGTGCCACGGGAGTGGTGCTTGCGTCATCGGATCGCGCCTTCCATCGTGTCGCCGGCATCCGTGCACGGCTTCCTCTATCGTGCCGCACCCGACGGGCGGCGGCGCACGCGGCGGCCCGCAGACGTGACACGCTGGAGAGGCTCGCCGCATCCCACCGGAGAATCGTCATGCCTTTTCCCTCGCGTCTCGTCGCATTCAGCGCCGCCACCCTCCTCTCGATCGCCGCGCTGACCGGGTGCTCGGCGCCCGGGAACGGCGAGCAGAGCACCGCCGATGCGTGCGGCGTGCTGGCCGAAGGGCTCGGCAACGTGCAAGACCAGGTGACCGCGGCCGATGCGGCACTCACGGACGGCGACCTCGCGACAGCGCGCGCGAACCTCGCCGGTGCGTCGGCCGGGCTCTTCTCGGTGAAGCCTCAGCTGACGAACCCCGAGATCGCGCCCATCCTCGACGACCTGATCGCGGGGATGAACGGCATCATCACCACGATCACCGATGTCGACGTCGCCGACCCCGCCGCCCTGGAGGCGTCGACCGACGGCCTGCGCACCGTCGTCGACCGCTTCAACGCGGCCTGCGGGGGCTGACGATCACACCGGCTGGTTCGCCGCCTGGACCGCGCTGGCCGAGCGCACCGTCGCGACCGCGGACGCGGCGGCCGAGGCCGGCCACCTGGTGAGCGCCGCGGAGGCGTCGCTGCGCGCCGCGGCATATTTCGGCGTCGCGGTGAACGCGATCAGCGCCCTCCCCGACGCCACCGAACTGACGCCCACCTTCCGCAAGCAGCAGGCAGCGTGGGACGCATTCATCGCACGCACCTCGGTGCACGCCGAGCGCGTAGACATTCCGTTCGAGGGCGGCTCGTTGCCCGGCTACCTCTTCCGCCCGGATGAGGGTCGCTCCACCGGGCGCACGATCGTCGCGGTCAACGGCAGCGACGGATCGCTCGCGGCTCTCTGGGCCTCGTGCGGGTCACCGGCGCTGAAGCGCGGGTACACGGTGCTGCTGTTCGACGGTCCGGGCCAGCAGTCGCAGCTCTTCGAGCAGGGCGTCCCGTTCCGTCCCGACTGGGAGAACGTCCTCACACCCGTCTACGACTTCGTGTCCGGTCAGCCGGGCGTCGACCCCGCGCGGATCGGCCTGTACGGCATCAGTCAAGGCGGCTACTGGGTGGCGCGGGCCCTCGCGTTCGAGCACCGCTTCGCCGCCGCGATCACCGATCCCGGCCTCGTCGACGTGTCGACCTCGTGGACGGCGCACCTGCCGAAGTCGCTGCTCCCCTCCTCAACGCAGGCAAGAACGAGAAGTTCGATCGGGAGATGGCGATGGGGATGAAGTTCTCGCCCGAGACGGCGCACACGTGGCAGTTCCGTGCGCGCCCGTACGGGGCGAAGGGGTATGCCGAAACGCTCGAGGCCGTGCGCCGGTACACGGTCGCCGACGTGGCCGCCCGCATCACCACCCCGCTGCTGATCACCGACCCCGAGGACGAGCAGTTCTGGCCGGGCCAGGCCGACCAGCTGGCCGCGCTCACCCCGACGGTGTCGACGGTCGTGCGCTTCACCGAGGCGGAGGGCGCCGAGGGCCACTGCCAGCCGCTCGCGCGGACGCTCACGGCGCAGCGCATGTTCGACTGGCTG
Organism: Stenotrophomonas maltophilia; assembly: GCA_016807485.1. Lineage (GTDB taxonomy): Bacteria > Actinomycetota > Actinomycetes > Actinomycetales > Microbacteriaceae > Microbacterium. The sequence continues at coordinate 2,836 of JACEFY010000147.1, forward strand.
GATGAGCAACTCCCAGGGTGAGGCGCGGGGGTCGCTAGCGCGAACGGCGGTCAGCGACGCTCCATGCACACGAGTCGCGGTCGGTCCTCCCAGGACTCGGCGCGCACGAATCCGCGCGCGAGGTAGAGCTGCACGGCATCATCGCGCCAGTCCCACACCGTGAGGCGCAGCGGACGATGGCCGTGATCGCGGAGCACCGCGTCGATCAGCGCGGAGCCGACCCGACGGCCGCGCGCCCGCGGATCGACCCAGACCCGCTTGATCTCGGATGCGGAATCGCCCTGCTGCACGACGACGACGCCCACCGGCGATTCCGACTCCGCGAGGTAGACGGTGGCGTCCGTGTAGGCGCGCGCGGGGTCGTCCACCTCTGCCCGATAGCGCGCGGGAACACCCGGCCCGTCGGCGGGCTCGCCCAGATGTCGAGCCTTCTCGAATTCGGTCTGCAGCAGGTAGGCCTCGACGAGGTGCGCGACGGCGCCGTTGTCACGGCCGGCGAGGTCTGCCACGCGAACCGTGATCGAATCCGCTTCGCTGTGCACGAGTCGATTCTCTCAGGCCGGGACGCCCCGGGTCGGGTTGGCCGACGCGACCCGGGGACCGGCGCTACTGCTGGATGAACGCGAGGATATCGGGGTTGATGACGTCGGCGTGGGTGGTCAGCATCCCGTGCGGATAGCCTTCGTAGATCTTCAGGGTCGCGTTGCTCAGCAGCTCGGCCTGCTTGAGAGCGGCATCGGTGTAGGGAACGATCTGATCATCGTCGCCCTGGATGACGAGAACAGGCACGGTGATGGCCGTGAGGTCGGCTGTCTGATCCGTCTCAGAGAACGCCGTGATGCCCTCGTAGTGGGCGAGCGCGCTCCCGGCCATGCCCTGACGCCACCAGTTGTCGATGACGGGCCGTGACGGCGTGACGCCATCACGGTTGAAGCCGTAGAACGGACCTGCTGCCACCGCCTCGAAGAACTCGGCGCGGTTCGCGGCCAGCGCGCTGCGGAATCCGTCGAACACCGAGAGCGGCGTACCCTCCGGGTTCGCTTCGGTCTGCAGCATCAACGGCGGAACCGCGGCCACCAGGACGGCCTTCGCCACGCGCCCTTGCGGCTGTCCGTACTGCGCAACGTATCGCGCCACCTGGCCGCCACCCGTCGAATGCCCGATGTGGACGGCGTTGTGAAGGTCGAGCTCTTCGACGACGTCGTTCACGTCGCTGGCGTAGTGGTCCATGTCGTGGCCGGTGGCGATGTGCGACGATCGGCCGTGGCCGCGACGGTCGGTCGCGATCACGCGGAACCCCTTGTTCCGGAAGTAGAGCATCTGCGCGTCCCAGTCGTCGGACGACAGCGGCCACCCGTGGTGGAACACGATGGGCTGCGCGTTCTTGTCACCCCAGTCGGTGAAGTAGATCTCAGCGCCGTCGGCGGTTGTCACATACGTCATGGTCAGACCTTTCGTGCGGGTTGCCCCGGCGCTCACAGCCGGGGGTTGGGTGGAATGGCGGGTCGAGATCAGCCGAGGTCGGCGATCGCGTCGGTGATCACCTTCGTGACCTCGGCAGGATGCGATCGCATCACCAGATGCGGCGCGTCGATCTCGATGACCGCCCGGACGCCGGCGCGCTGGTAGCCGAAGCGCTCCACGTCGGGGTTGATCGTGCGATCCGCGGCCGCGACGATTCCCCACGCAGGCGTGGTCTTCCACGCGGCGACCGGCGCCGCCTCTCCGAACGCGAGGGCGGCGAGCGGCCGCTGCGACACTGCGAGGACCTCTGCGACCTCGCGGTCCACTCCGGCGGCGAAGATGTCGGGAAAGGCGTCGACGTTGACCGACACATCCGTGCCGGGGTCGTCGCCGTCGATCGGGAACGGTGTGTAGATGAGGTTGGCCGCGAGATCCGAGTCGGGAAAGCCTCCCTGCAACTCGCCGAGGCTCTCCCCCTCGTCGAGCGCGTACCCCGAGATGTAGACGAGGCCGACGACGTTCTCGGCGGCGCCTGCCACGGTGATGACGGCACCGCCATAGCTGTGTCCCGCGAGGAGTACGGGTCCGTCGATCTCCTCGACGACCGAGCGGATGTATGCCGAATCTCCCAAGAGGCCGCGGTTGGGGACGGCGGGAACATGCACCTTGAACCCGCGATCGAGCAGCATCCGAGTCACGGGAGCGAAGCTCGCTGCGTCGGCGAACGCTCCGTGGACGAGCACGACGGTCGGTGAGGTCATGGCGGTCACCCTTTCTCAACAGCGGATGCCGCCACGCTAGAACCCATGCCGTGTGCTGGTCGTGGCCCTGCGAGTACACGTCACCGCGGGCTCAGCCCGTCGGCGCCTCTCCGGCGTCGTCCGCCGATCGATCCGACCCACGATGGCGCGCGAGTCGGCTCCCCGACGTGGGTGTCGGGGTCCCCGGAGACGGGCGCGACACGGTGCCGTCGAGCATGTCGGCACGCAGTTCGTTGAGCGCACGCTCGCCGATGCTCCCGGGGATGCCGTAGCAGACGACCGTGTAGAGACCGGCATGCGCTTCGAGGATCTGCCACCTCATCTCCACCCAGCCGTACGCGGGGAAGTAGTTCGGAGCCGTGCCGGAGCTCAGCGGAAGCGCCTCGTGCTCTCGCCACATCGCACGGAAGTCGTCGTCTTCGAGGAGCAGCGCGACGATGTGCTGCCACCGGGCATCGGCGGGGTTGCCGTAGTAGCGCACGCGCGAGACGGTCGTGCGTGCGCCGTCCTGCCACGACGGCAGCACGCGCAGCTCCGGCGGCGCTTCGAACTGCATGAGTGCCAAGTTGTTGCCGACCTCGACGTAGCCGGGAGCGACGGCGGCAATGAGGTCGTTGACCACCAGGATGTCCTGGTTGCGGTCGATGATGTAGGCCGCGGTGTGCTCCCAATGGGTGATCATCTCGACGAGGTCAGGCGGCGGGTCCTCACCCCGGTGGACCTCGAAAGGGGCTTCCGTGTCAGGAAGAGCCAGCCGCTGCAGATACGCCGTCCCCGCCCTGTCGAGTTGAAGTGCCCGCGCGAGCGAGTTGCACACCTGGAGCGACATCTGGTGGCCGCTCCCCTGCTCGAGGCGCCGATAGTACTCCGCGCTGATCCCCGCCAATCGCGCGACCTCTTCGCGCCGCAGACCGCGCACGCGA
>JACEFY010000148.1 GCA_016807485.1 Stenotrophomonas maltophilia
CCGCCGGCGCGCAGGCACCCGAGGCCGCGGCCCTCACCGGCCGCATCCCTCTCGGGCCGGAGCGGCCGCGTGCGATCGATCCACGCTTCCGCCCTTCGGCGTTCTCCGGCGAAGCCCTGCCGTTCACGGTCACGGCCTTCCGCGAGGGCCACGACCTCATCGGCGTCCACGTGCGACTCTTCTCGCCCAGCGGGCACGAGTCGCTGCACCGACTCACCGCCCTCGGCGACGGTTTCGACCGGTGGCGCGTGCACATCGCACCCCTCGAACAGGGCGTGTGGCGATTCCGGTTCGAGTCGTTCGCCGATGAGTTCGCGACGTGGGAGCACGCCGCCGACCTCAAGATCGCCGCGGGCGTCGACGCGCCGCTCATGCGCACGATGGGCGCCGACCTGTTCACGCGCGCGGCTCGAGAGAAAGACCGGCCCGCCCCCGAGCGCCGCGCGCTGGCCACCGCCGCCGAGGCGCTCCGCGACGCCGGGGTCACCGACGAGCAGGCGCTCGTCGTCGTCCGCGACCCCCGTCTGGCGGCGCTGTTCGCGGCGCGACCGCTCGCGACGTTGACGACCGTCGGGCCGACGCGCGAGCTCCTCGTCGAGCGCGAGCGCGCCGGCGTGGGGGCGTGGTACGAATTCTTCCCGCGGTCCGAGGGCGCCGTCCGGCGCAAAGACGGGACGATCAAGAGCGGCACGTTCCGCTCGGCGATGAAGCGCCTTCCCGCGGTGGCGGCGATGGGGTTCGAGGTGCTCTACCTGCCGCCGATCCATCCGATCGGCGAACGCAACCGCAAGGGTCCCAACAACACGCTGACGGCGGGTCCGGGCGATCCGGGGTCTCCGTGGGCGATCGGTTCGGCCGCGGGCGGGCACGACACGGTGCATCCGGACCTCGGCACGCTCGCCGATTTCCGCGCGTTCGTCCGCGCGGCCACCGCGCAGGGGTTGGAGGTCGCCCTCGATCTCGCGCTCCAGGCGGCGCCCGATCACCCCTGGGTCACGGAGCACCCCGAGTGGTTCACGACCCTCCCCGACGGGACGATCGCCTACGCCGAGAACCCGCCGAAGAAGTATCAGGACATCTATCCGATCAACTTCGACAACGACCCCGACGGCATCCGAGCCGAGGTGCTGCGCATCGTGCGCCACTGGATCGCCCAGGGCGTGCAGATCTTCCGTGTCGACAATCCGCACACCAAGCCGCTGCAGTTCTGGGAGTGGCTCATCGCCACCGTCAACGCCGAGCATCCCGACGTCGTGTTCCTCGCCGAGGCCTTCACGCGTCCGGCTCCGCTCCTGGGCCTCGCGCAGGCCGGGTTCCAGCAGAGCTACTCGTACTTCACGTGGCGCAACACGAAGCCCGAGCTCGAGGAGTTCCTCACGTGGATCTCGGACGAGACGGCCGACATCATGCGTCCGAACCTCTTCGTCAACACCCCCGACATCCTCACGGAGTACCTCCAATACGGGGGACGCCCGGCGTACAAGATCCGGGCCGCGATCGCCGCGACGGCCGGCGCGAGCTACGGCGTCTACGCCGGCTACGAGCTGTACGAGAACGTCGCACGCGCCGGCGCCGAGGAGAACATCGACAACGAGAAGTTCGAGTACAAGGTGCGCGACTGGGCGGCCGCGGAGGATGCCGGCGATTCGCTGGCGCCGTATCTCCGCCGCCTGAACGAGATCCGCCGCGCGCACCCCGCCCTGCGACAGCTGCGCGGCCTCCGTGTGCACTACAGCGACGACGACGCCATCCTCGTCTACTCGAAGCACGTGCCTGCAGCGCTCACGGCCGATGGGCAGTCCGACACGATCATCGTCGTGGCCAACGTCGACCCGCACTCGGTGCGCCAGACCACGGTCCACCTCGACCCGACGGCATGGGGCGGCGCACCCGGTGGCGAGTACGTCGTCGAGGACCTCCTCACGGGCGCCTCCTGGACGTGGTCCGATCACAACTTCGTCCGTCTCGACGCGTTCTCCGAGCCCGTCCACATCCTGCACGTGAAGGGCACCCCATGAACCGTCCCGACGACGCCGTCCTCGACACCGTTGCCACCGGCTCCTTCCACGCCCCGCACGACGTGCTGGGCCTGCACGAGGGCGATGACGGCGCGTGGGTGATCCGTGCGCGGCGACCGCTCGCGGAGACCGTCACCGCCGTGCTCGCGGGAGGAGAGCGCGTCGCGCTGCAGCACGTGCACGCCGGGATCTGGGAGGGCACCACGGCGACCGCGCCGGCGTCGTACACGCTGGAGACCACCTACGACGGCGGGCCCGCGCACACGACCGACGACCCCTACCGGTACCTCCCGACCATCGGTGAACTGGACCTGCATCTCATCCGCGAGGGCCGTCACGAGGAGCTCTGGCGCATCCTCGGGGCGCGGCGGCGCGACGTCGACGGCACGTCGGGCGTCTCGTTCTCGGTGTGGGCACCCAATGCGCGCGCCGTGCGGGTCGTCGGCGACTTCAACTCGTGGGACGGTCAGGGGCACGCCATGCGTTCGCTCGGGTCGAGCGGCGTGTGGGAACTCTTCGTTCCCGGCCTGGGCGTGGGCACCGCCTACAAGTTCGAGCTGCTCACGCAGGCAGGCCCGTGGATCACCAAGGCCGACCCGATGGCGCAGCACGCCGAAGTGCCGCCGGCCACCGCATCCATCGTCACCGAGAGCACCTACGCGTGGGGCGACGACACCTGGATCGCCGAGCGCGGCTCGCGCTCCCCCATCGACCAGCCGATGTCGGTCTACGAGCTGCACTTCGCATCATGGCGGCCCGGCCTGACCTATCGCGATGCCGCCGGGCCGCTCGTCGGCTACCTGCAGGAGCAGGGGTTCACCCACGTCGAGTTCCTTCCGCTCGCCGAACACCCCTTCGGAGGCTCGTGGGGCTACCAGGTGACCGGCTACTACGCCGCGACGAGTCGGTTCGGCACGCCCGACGACCTGCGCTACCTGATCGACCACCTGCACCGCGCGGGCATCGGCGTGATCATGGACTGGGTTCCGGGGCACTTCCCGAAAGACGAGTTCGCGCTGGCCCGCTTCGACGGGCAGGCGCTCTACGAGCACCCCGATCCCCGGCGCGGCGAGCACAAGGACTGGGGCACCCTCATCTTCGACTACGGCCGCAACGAGGTGCGCAACTTCCTCGTGGCGAACGCCCTGTTCTGGTTCGAGGAGTTCCACGTCGACGGCCTTCGGGTGGATGCCGTGGCCTCCATGCTCTACCTCGACTACTCCCGCGAGGCCGGCGAGTGGGAGGCCAACATCTACGGCGGCCGGGAGAACCTCGAGGCGATCCGGTTCCTCCAGGAGGTCAACGCCACCGCCTACAAGCGCTACCCCGGCATCGCGATGATCGCGGAGGAATCCACCAGCTACCCCGGTGTCACCGCGCCGACCAGCGCAGGCGGACTCGGGTTCGGCCTCAAGTGGAACATGGGCTGGATGAACGACTCGCTCGAGTACATGAAGCGCGACCCCATGTACCGCTCGCACCACGAGGGCGAGCTGTCGTTCTCGTTCGTCTACGCGTTCAGCGAGAACTACCTGCTGCCCATCAGCCACGACGAGGTCGTGCACGGCAAGGGGACGCTGTTCACCCGGATGCCGGGAGATCATTGGCAGAAGCTCGCCAATATGCGCGCGTTCCTCGCGTACATGTGGGGCCACCCGGGCAAGCAGCTGCTGTTCATGGGCCAGGAGTTCGGCCAGATGTCGGAGTGGTCGGAGTCGCGGGCACTGGACTGGTGGCTGCTCGACCAGCCGGCGCACCGCGAGCTCTTCCAGTTCGTGGGCGCCCTCAACCGCGTGTACCGCGCGCACGCGCCGCTGTGGGCGCGTGACGGCGACGGCGATGCCTTCACCCGGCTCGGCGCGCCGCAGTGGAACCCCAACGTCATCGCGTTCGCCCGGCGCGACCACCACGGCAACACCGTGGCGATCATCTGCAACTTCTCCGGCACCCCCGTCTACGACTTCGCCCTCGAGCTCGGTGAGCCGGGCGTCTGGACGGAGATCCTCAACTCCGACGTCGCCGAGTACGGCGGCTCGGGGGTCGGCAATCTCGGGTCGGTGCACGCCGATGCGTCCGGACGCGCGACGATGACCCTGCCGCCGCTCGGCGTGCTGTGGCTGAGCCACAGCGCCTGACGTCAGAAGAGGAGGCTGGCGAGGCGTCCGCGTGCGCGAAGGACCCGCGCATCCGCGTCGCCGACCAGGCCGAACAGCTCGAGCAGCCGCTCGCGGACGGGAGCCCGCTCATCGTCCGGGAGGGCGGCGAAGAGGTCGAGGAGCCGCCCGAACGCGTCGTCGACGTGGCCGCCGGCGAGGTCCAGATCGGCGACCGCGAACTGTGCGGCCGTGTCCCGCGGCGCGGCAGCGGCCGCAGCCCGGGCCTCCTGCAGGTCGAGGTCCTGCACGCGAGCGAGGAGCCGCACCTGGCCGAGGCCGGCTCGTGCCTCGGCATCGCGCGGATTCTCTGCCAGGGCCGCTTCGTACGCGGTCGCCGCGCGCGTGTAGTCGCCAGCCTCGATCGCGTCGAAGGCCTCCTGATGCAGCGGCGGCAGCGGCGGTTCGACCTCGTCGGTCTCGACCGCGCCGCCCGACTGCGCTCCCACGGTGCCCGTCACGCCCTGCTGCGCGGCGAGCTGAAGGAGCTGGGCGAAGACGTCGCGCACCTGCTGCTCCGGAACCGCCCCGGTGAACAGCTGCACGGGCTGCCCCGCGACGAGCGCCACGACCAGCGGAATCGACTGCGCGCGGAAGCTCTGCGCGAGCTGGGGGTTCGCGTCGACGTCGACCTTGGCCAGCACGAGCCGGCCGCCCAACTCGGTGACGACCTTCTCCAGCACCGGGCTGAGCTGTGTGCACGGCCCGCACCATTCGGCCCACAGGTCGACGACCACCGGGACGGTGCGCGACAGCTCGAGGACGGTGGCGAAGTTCGCGTCGGTCGCATCGAAGACGAGGGGCGGTCCGGACGGGTCCGCATCCGCCGCTGCCGTCGCGGGCGCGTTCGCACGGGTGCGCAACGACGACAGGTCGACGGCGCCGCGCAGGACGGCACCGGGGTGCTGGGCTCCGAGGGTCTGATCGCTCACGGGGTGACTGCTTTCACGTCGAGGATGCTGGAGGAGTAGCCGAGGAACTGGATCCGCTGGCTCGAACTCTGTGCGGGGACGAAGAAGAACAACTGGTCGGCGAAGGTGATGGTGAATCCCGTCGACGATTGGTTCACGCCGGCGAGGGCCTTCACGGTCGGGCTGTCGTCGAGCTTGATGACGGCCTCGCCGCTCGTCGGCGTGACGGTGTCGGTCTCGTTGACGGTGACCGCGACGATCGCTCCGCTGTCGAGGGTGGCGAGCGCCGCCGGGGGTGCGGAGCCCGCCGAGGCGGCGAAGGTCAGTCGGCCGGTCTCGGCGCCCGTCTGGTTGAAGGTGTCCAATCGCGAGGCCCGGTTGGCGGCGACCTGGTCGCGGAAAGTGTCGGACTCGGCGTCGAAGAGCGCGGCGTACTCGCTCTGGTCGCCCTTGTCGAGGATGTCGGCGTAGGCGCCCGCGAGCTTTGACGGCGGAAGGAGCAGGAACGGAGACTCCGGGTCGATCGACACGGCCCCGACGTAGGCGGGGGCGAGGTTCAGGCTCGTGTCGGCCGCGAGATCGGCGACGTAGTCGACCTTGTAGTCCGACCACGCATCCTGCTGGGTGACGCTCAAGATCGTGTCCGGCGCGTCCGCCGCCCCGTCGACGACGGCGAAGAAGGTACGCGGCCAGCCGTCGTACGCCTCGGGGAGGAGCACGCGAATACCCGACGAGGGGATCGGGTCGAGCGACGCCTGCTCGGGGAGGGCCGCGCGCAGGCGGTAGTTCGTCTCGCGGACGGCGAGGGCCTGCCCGCCCAGCCGCAGCGCAGCCGCGGCGGCGTCGTTCGCCTCATCGGCGGTCGTCACCTGCGCCGCGATGCGCGAGAGGATTCGTTCGG
>JACEFY010000149.1 GCA_016807485.1 Stenotrophomonas maltophilia
GGGCGGCGAACTCCTCGAAGACGTAGCGCGGGTTCTGCACCGTCTGCAGCGACACGTTGTCGCGCGTCAGCCAGAAGTTGTGCCACCAGTCACCGATGACGCGCCACTTGCGCTCCCACGACGGCATGGCCAGGCCGTGGTAGCCGCGGTGGGCGATCCACGCCGGGAAGCCCTTGACCGCGATGTTGCCGGACTGGAAGACACCGCTGTAGAGACCGAGACCGGCGACGGCACCCAGGTTCTTGTGGATGTATTCGCGCGGCACCTCGTCACGGAGCACCGCGACGAGGTTCTTCGCGAGGAGCTTCGCCTGACGCACCGCGTGCTGGGCGTTCGGCACGCAGTAGCCGCCGACGCCCTTGCCCGTGAGGTCGGGGACGGCGGCGACGTCACCGGCCGCCCACGCACCCTCGATGATCTCGTCGGCGGTGCCGACGCGCAGGTCGGCGCGGGTCTGGATGCGGCCGCGCTCCTCCACGAGGAGATCGCTGCCCCGGACGACCGTGGGGTTCGCCATGACACCGGCGGTCCAGATGATGAGGTCGGTGGGGATGACCTCGCCCGTGGAGAGCTCGACGTTGCCGTCGACGGCGCTCTGCAGCTGGGTGTCGAGGTGCACGTTCGCGCCGCGCTGGGCAAGGCTCTTCAGCACCCACTCGCTCGTCTTCAGCGACACCTCGGGCATGATGCGCCCCATCGCCTCGACGAGGTGGAAGTGGGTGTCTTCGAAGCGGAGCTGCGGGTAGTCCTTCAGCAGCGACGAGGCGAGCGCACGCGTCTCGGCGAACACCTCGATGCCGGCGAAACCGCCGCCGACCACGACGACCGTCAGGAGGCGATCACGCTCGGGCCCGGGGGGCAGGTTCGACGCGCGGTCGAAGTTCGTGAGGATCCGGTCGCGGATCGCGACGGCCTCTTCGATGGTCTTGAGCCCGATCGCGTTGTCGGCGATGCCCGGGATCGGGAACGTACGCGAGACGGCGCCGGCCGTGACGACGATCTGGTCGTACGACTCCTGCCAGGGCTCGCCCTGCGCCGGGGTGATCGTCGCGGTGCGCGTGGCGTGGTCGATGCCCGTGACCTTGGCAGTGATGACCTTGGTCTTCTTCAGGTGGCGGCGCAGGCCCACGATGACGTGACGGGCTTCGATCTCGCCGGCCGCGACCTCGGGGAGGAACGGCTGGTAGGTCATGTAGGGCAGCGGGTCGACGATCGTGACCTCGGCCTCACCCTTGCGCAGGTGCTTCTCGAGCTTCCACGCCGTGTAGAAGCCGGCGTAGCCGCCGCCCACGACGAGGATCTTGGGCACGGTGCTGGTGGCGGTGCTGTTCACAGGTGGAAGGACTCCTTGAATCAACGGCTCGGACTACGCGGAGCGCGCGCCGATCGAATGCGCCGGGCAGCAGCGGTGACGCCGAGCGCCACCAGTATAGCCGCCAGGGTGCCGGCCACGAGCGGAACCGTGCCGTACCGCAGGGTCTCCGCGCTCGGCAGCAGCGGGGTGCCGCGCGTCGGCTGGTCGGCCTTGGGCAGTTGGGGCACGTCGACGGCGACGGCGCTCTCGGTCGGCGCGGGGCTCGCCTCGGCCCGGCGGTACAGCCGGATCCACTCGGCGAGATCGCCCATCGGGTTGGCCGAGACGGCGGGGAGGGATGCCGAGACGGCGGCCGCGGCATCCACCAGGCCATACCCGTACAGCGGGTCGGGCGCACGCGACGCGCTGGGCGACGGGCGCGCGGTCTTGATGATCTGGTTGATGACATTGGCGGCATCCATGTCGGGATGGGCGGCACGCACGAGCGCGGCGATGCCCGCGACGATGGGCGCCGCGCCGCTCGTGCCGTTCCACTCGACGAGCGTGCCGTCGGCGGAGACGCCGAGCAGCTTCTCACTCGGGGCGGAGATGCCGATCGTGATGCCCTGGGTCGACGCCTCCTTGCTGGCGATGCCCGATCGGTCGACTCCGCCGACCGTGAGCACTCCGGGAATCGTCGCGGGCGCGCCGACCTCCTCGGTGCCCGTGCCCTTGTTGCCCGCCGCGACGACCACGACGACGTCGTTCTGGAACGCGTACAGGAAGGCGTCGTCCCACGAGCGGTCCCACGTGAGGGTGTTGGTCGTGAACGACAGGTTGATGACGTCGGCTCCGTGGTCGACCGCCCACCGCATGGCGTCGGCGACCTGCTGGACGAAGGGGACGTCGGCGGCCGAACCGAACCCGATCGAGATCGCGAGGAGCTCGGCCTCCGGGGCGACGCCGATCATGCCCGTGTCGGGACCGGTTCCCCGCGCCGCGGCGAGCGAGGCGACCCAGCTGCCGTGGTTCGCGTCGACGGCGCCGACCGGAGTGCGACCGTCGCTCGAACCGACACCGGAGAAATCCGCCCCGTCGGCGACGGCTCCGGAGAACTCCACCGGCCCCCGGCCGATGCCGGTGTCGATGATCGCGATGCGGGTGCCCTTGCCCTTCGTGGTCCCCCACGCCTGCCGGATGCCGTACTCATCCAGCCAGTACTGCGCGCTGCGGACGGGGTCGACGGCCACCGTGGGCGCACCCTGGTCGGGGCGCACCTCCGCCGCGACAGCGGAAGCGGGCACCGCCGCGGCACCCGTGGCGCAGACGGCGACGACGACGAGCGCACCCCACGCCCGGGCGATGCGGCCGATCACGCCGGCGGCGCCTTCGTGCCGGGGTTGAGGCAGGTGCACCGCTCGGGTGACCAGTCGCCGCGCGCGAGGGCCAGGTCGCCGATCGGATTGACACCGGGTCCGGCGGCGAGCGCGTGGCCGGCCAGGGCGTGCAGGCACTTGACGCGCGTGGGCATGCCGCCGGCGGACACGCCGTCGATCTCGGGAACCTCGCCGTAGACCGCGCGGTCGTCGAGGTACGCGATATGGGCCGCACGGTACGCGGAGGCGATGTCGGGGTCGTCCAGCATCTCGCTGAACTCCTTCATGACCTGGTCGGCCTCCAGCGCCGACATCGCGGCCGTCGCGCCCGGGTGCGTCAGGTAGTAGAACGTGGGGAACGGGGTGCCGTCGGGAAGACGCGGCTCGGTCGCGACCACCGTCGGGTTGCCGCACGCGCACCGCGCCGCGATGCCGACGACGCCGCGCATGGGACGGCCCAGCTGTTCGCGCATGACCTCGAGGTCGGCGTCGGTGGCAGGGGTGAGCGTCGGATGGGGCACGCTTCCAGGGTACCGGGGAGCGCCTGGGAGACGCCGACTCAGGGTCCCGTGACGGTCTCGGCGAGCCCGGCGCCGGTGACCGAGCGCACGAGCTGCGCCATCCAGTCGTTGCGGGTCTCCTCGACCTCATCGCTGACGGCGGCCTGCTCCTGAGGGATGGCGGTGGCGGGCAGGTCGTTGTCGACGAGATAGACGACCTCGCCGGGCTTCTTGTAGTAGAGCCGCGAGCGCGCCTGCGACGTCACGTAGGCGGGGTCCGCCCAGCGGTCGCGCTCGGCCTGGAGCGCGGCGACCTCGCTCGTGCTCAGCTGCACGGAGTTCTCGAGCGCGGCGATCTGCTGACGCTGGTCGATGTAGGTGCCGACCGTCGGGACGAGCGTGAAGACGGCGAGGACGACAAGGCCCAGCATGATGCCGGTGAAGGCGGAGAAGCGGATGCCGCCGACCCACTCGCGCACATCGACCGGGGCGCGCGAGGCGCCGGAGACACGGGAAGGGGGAGCCGTCGTCTTCGCCACGGCTCCCCCTCTCGTCATGTCTCAGTCGTGCATCAGCCCTTGTAGCGGGGGAAGGCCTTGCGGCCGATGAACTCCGCCGCGTCGCCCAGTTCCTCTTCGATGCGCAGAAGCTGATTGTACTTCGCGACGCGCTCGCTCCGAGCGGGCGCGCCGCTCTTGATCTGACCGGAGTTGACCGCGACGACGAGGTCGGCGATCGTCGTGTCTTCGGTCTCGCCCGAGCGGTGCGAGAACATCGTCGTGTAACCCGAGCGGTGCGCGAGGTCGACGGCATCCAGCGTCTCGGAGAGGGTGCCGATCTGGTTGACCTTCACCAGGAGCGAGTTGGCGACACCCAGCTCGATGCCCTTCGCGAGGCGCTCGGGGTTGGTGACGAACAGGTCGTCGCCGACGAGCTGAATCTTCTTGCCGAGCTTCTCGGTGAGCGCGCCCCAGGCGTCCCAGGAGTCCTCGTCCAGGGCATCCTCGATCGTGACGATGGGGTAGGCGTCGGCGAGCTCGACGTAGTAGTCGGTGAGCTGCTCGGCGGTCCAGTCCTTGCCCTCGAAGCGGTACTTCCCGTCGTTGTAGAACTCGGTCGCGGCGACGTCCATGCCGAGCGCGATGTCGGTGCCGACGGTGAAGCCGGCCTTCTCGATCGCCTTGACGAGGAAGTCGAGGCCCTCGCGGTTGCTCTTCAGGTCGGGGGCGAAGCCGCCCTCGTCGCCGAGGCCCGTCGCGTAGCCGGCCGCCTTCAGCTCGGAGTGCAGCACGTGGTACGTCTGCGCACCCCACTGCAGCGCCTCGGCGAAGCTCGACGCGCCGATCGGCGCGAGGAAGAACTCCTGGCAGTCGATGCCGTTGTCGGCGTGCGATCCGCCGTTGATGACGTTGAAGAGCGGCACAGGCAGGACGTGCGCGTTCGGGCCGCCGAGGTAGCGGAAGAGCGGCAGGTCGGCGCTGTCGGCCGCGGCCTTCGCGACGGCGAGCGAGACGCCCAGGATCGCGTTGGCGCCCGTGCGGGACTTGTTCTCCGTGCCGTCGGTCTCGATGAGGATCTCGTCGATGACGCGCTGCTCGCTGGCGTCCACGCCCTCGATCGCCGGGCCGAGCTCGTCGATGACGGCGGCGACGGCCTTCAGTACGCCCTTGCCGCCGTAGCGGCTCTTGTCGCCGTCGCGCAGCTCGTACGCCTCGAACGCGCCGGTGGATGCGCCGGAGGGGACGGCGGCCCGCTGGACGATTCCGTCGTCGAGGAGCACCTCCACTTCGACGGTCGGGTTGCCACGCGAATCCAGGATCTCGCGTGCGCCTACAGCCTCGATCAGTGCCACAGGGGACTCCTTGTTTGTGGAAGTTGATTCTCGGAGCGTCGTCGGTCCGCCCCCGAGTCTAGTGACGTGGAGGGGGTCGCCACAGGCAGATCACCGGATCAAACGACGATCGCGACGGCGATGCCGTCCCACCCCTTCGCGTCGAAGGTCTGGATCGCGGTGGCGTCGAACCGCGGATCGTCGCGCAGCATCTCGAGCCCCGCGCGGACGCCGGCCACCTGGGCGCTGTCGTCGGCCGGGTCGGCGACGCGCCCGCCGCGGACGACGTTGTCGACCACGACGACCGTGCCGGGCCTGCCGAGCCGCGCCGCCCAGTCGAGGTAGACGGTGTTCGACTCCTTGTCGGCGTCGATGAAGACGAGGTCGAACGGCTCGTCGCCGGCGAGGGTCGGGAGCACGTCGGCGCCGCGCCCGACGCGGATGTCGACCCGCTCCCCCACGCCGGCGCGGTCGATGCTGGCCCGCGCGACGGCGGCGTTGTGCGCCTCGGCTTCGATCGTCGTGACCGTGCCGCCTGCCGGCAGCGCTCGGGCGAGCCAGATGGTCGAGTAGCCGCCGAGGGTCCCGATCTCCAGCACGCGACGCGCGCCGGACATCCGGGCGAGAAGGTGGAGGAGCTTGCCACCGGTGGGGGCGACTTCGATGTCGGGGAGTCCCGCCGCACGCTGGTCGCGGACCGCCTGCTCGAGGGCCGCATCACGGCCGATGAGCGTCTCGACGAGGTAGCGGTCGACGGCGTGGGCGGCATCCGGAGTCAGCGCGGTCATGCCGCCAGCCAACCCGCCCCGGGCGGGCGCGTCAACCGGCCCCTCAGCGACCCGCCCGCGCGACGAGGGCGTCCAGGAGCGCCGCACCGGTCGCGGCGTCGTCGACGGTGACGGTGAGCGTCTTGCCGCTGCGGCGGCGCACCTCGATGCC
>JACEFY010000015.1 GCA_016807485.1 Stenotrophomonas maltophilia
TGGATCGCCGCCGACATCTTCGCCGCCGCGCCCCGCGAGCTGCTGCGCAGCGTCAGCCTCACGCAGACCCTGCAGCTCATCCGCGTGACGGTCGCCGTCACCGAGGAGCGCGTGGCGGGGCGGGCGGAAGACCTGCGCGAGAGCATCCTGCTCTTCTCGCGCGAGGTCGCGTTCGCCTCCGCGGACGTCTACGCACGCGCCGCGGAAGCGCGCGGACTGTGGGACGCCCGGCTCGAGGCGCTCGTCGTCGACTCGATCCTGACGGGCGAGTCCGACGAGGAGCTGCCCAGCCGGATCGCCGCACTCGGCTGGCACGGGCACGGAGAGGTCGCCGTGCTGGTGGGGACCACCCCGCCGCAGTTCGACGTCGACCAGCTCCGCCGGATGGCGCGCAAGCTCGGCGTCGACGTGCTGATCGGCGTGCAGGGGTCGCGTCTCGTGCTCGTCATCGGGCGGGCCGAGCTTCCCGCCCGTGACGACTCCGAACCGGAGCTGCCGTTCCCCGAGATCGCGCGCCGCCTCGAGCCCGGCTTCGGTATGGGCTATCTCGTGCTCGGACCCACCGTCCCGGCGCTCGTCGACGCCGGGCAGAGCGCGCGTGCCGCGCTGGCCGGGTTCGCCGTCGCGAAGGCGTGGCGCAATGCCCCGCGACCGGTGGAGGCCGACGACCTGCTCCCCGAGCGCGCCCTCGCCGGCGACGTGATGGCCAAGGCGACCCTCGTCGAGCGGATCTACCGCCCGCTGCAGGCGCACTCCTCCGACCTCGTGACGACGCTCTGGAGCTACCTCGACAACGGACGCTCCCTCGAGGCGACGGCGCGCGAGCTGTTCGTGCACCCGAACACGGTCCGCTACCGGTTGAAGCGGGTCTCGGACGTCATCGGATGGGACGCGACCGGTCCGCGGGAGGCGCTCATCCTGCAGACCGCGCTGATCATCGGGTCGATCGGCACCGACGTCACGCGACGACGGCCGGTCGGCGCGCGGCGGCCGTGACGACCGCCCGACTGTATGACACACACAAGGCTTCTCGTCTTTCTTGTGACATGTTCCCCAGCCGGGGCGCCCGCGATGTTGGGAGGATAGGGACGTGATCATCACTGTCTTCCCCGGGCAGGGCTCTCAGACCCCCGGCTTCCTGTCGCCGTGGCTCGAAGTCCCGGGCATCCGTTCCGCCCTCGAGCGCTTCTCCGACGATGCCGAGATCGATCTGATCGCCGCGGGGACGCGGGGAGATGCCGACGGCATCCGCGACACGCGCGTGGCGCAGCCGCTCATCGTCGCGGCGTCGCTCGTGTCGTACAGCGCCCTGACGGCATCCGGCGACCAGCCGGCCGGCGTCGCCGGACACTCCGTCGGCGAGGTCGCCGCCCTCGTCGCGGCGGGGGTCCTCTCCGACGACGACGGGATGACCCTCGTGGGTCTCCGCGGACGTGCGATGGCGGAGGCGGCGGCGGCCGAGGAGACCGGCATGAGCGCCGTCCTCGGCGGCGATCAGGACGCCGTCCTCGCCCGGCTCGCCGAGCTCGATCTCACGCCCGCCAACTACAACGGCGGCGGCCAGATCGTCGCCGCCGGTGCGCTGCCGGCGCTGGCGGAACTCAGTGCGGAGGCGCCGAAGGCGACGCGCGTCATCCCCCTGCAGGTCGCCGGAGCCTTCCACACCCGCTACATGGCGCCCGCCGTCGAGGTGCTCCGCGACGCGGCATCCACCGTCGAGGTCGCCGACCCGCGCCGCACGCTCTGGACGAACCACGACGGCACGGTCGTCACGTCGGGCCGCGCCGCGCTCGACCTCCTGGTCGACCAGGTCGCCTCCCCCGTCCGGTGGGACCTCTGCATGGCCTCCTTCGCCGATCACGGCGTCACCGGCATCATCGAACTCGCGCCGGCGGGCACCCTCACCGGGCTCGCCAAGCGGGCGCTCCGCGGCATCCCGACCGTCGCCGTCAAGACGCCCGACGATCTGGCGGCCGCCACCGCCCTGCTGACAGGAGCAGACGCATGACCCGCACCCTCACCCAGGCCACCGGCGCCGCGCACACGCGCATCCTCGCGTACGGCGCGGCACGCGGCGAGAACGCCGTCCCCAACGACGACCTCATCGGACCGATCGACTCGAGCGACGAGTGGATCCGTCAGCGTACGGGCATCGTCACGCGCACGCGCGCCGACGCCGGCACGACCGCGATCGATCTCGCCACCGATGCGGCCGCCGAGGCCATCGCCACATCCGGTATCGATCCGGCGCTCATCGACGCCGTCCTGGTCGCGACGGTCTCCAACCCCAAGCAGACGCCCTCGGTGTCGGCGATCGTGGCCGACCGGGTGGGAGCGAATCCCGCGGCCGCCTACGACCTCAACGCGGCGTGCGCCGGCTTCGCCTACGGCGTCGCCCAAGCCGACGCGCTCATCCGGGCAGGCGCCGCGCACTACGCGGTCGTCATCGGCGCGGAGAAGCTCAGCGACATCGTCGATCCGACCGACCGGTCGATCTCCTTCCTCCTCGGCGACGGTGCCGGAGCCGTGGTCATCGGCCCGAGCGACTACCCCGGCATCGGCCCCACCGTCTGGGGTTCGGACGGCTCGAAGGCCGACGCCGTCGGCATGGACCACACCCTCGTCGAGTTCCGCGACGGCGTCGCACCGTGGCCGACGCTGCGCCAGGAAGGCCCGACCGTCTTCCGCTGGGCCGTGTGGGAGATGGTCAAGGTCGCCCGCCAGGCCCTCGAGGCCGCGGGGATCGAATCCTCCGATCTCGCCGCGTTCGTGCCCCACCAGGCCAACATGCGCATCATCGACGAGTTCGCCAAGCAGCTGAAGCTCCCCGAGTCGGTCGTCATCGGCCGCGACATCGAGACGACCGGCAACACGTCGGCGGCCTCCATCCCGCTCGCCACGCACCGGCTTCTCCAGGAGCACCCGGAGCTCAGCGGCGGGCTGGCACTGCAGATCGGCTTCGGCGCGGGACTCGTCTTCGGCGCACAGGTCGTCGTCCTCCCGTGACCGGGCGCACCCCGCACCTAGACTGATTTCGGCCCGCTCGGGCCCGTGAACCCCGACAAAACAAGGAGAAACCCATGGCATTCAGCAACGACGAGGTCCTCGCAGGACTCGCCGAGCTCGTCACCGACGAGACCGGCATCTCGGCCGACGAGGTCGCCCTCGAGAAGTCCTTCACGGATGACCTCGACATCGACTCGATCTCGATGATGACGATCGTCGTCAACGCCGAGGAGAAGTTCGGTGTCACCATCCCCGACGAAGAGGTCAAGAACCTCAAGACCGTCGGCGACGCCGTCACCTTCATCACCTCCCACCAGGCGTGATCTGCGAACCGGTGGGGGCCGCACGCCCCCACCGGCGCACCCCCTTCACACGCCGAGGAACACCACGAGGAACACCATGAGCACCACGCGCATCGTCGTGACCGGAATCGGCGCGTCATCCCCCATCGGTGGCACGGCCCCCGAGAGCTGGCAGGCACTGCTGGCCGGGGCGTCCGGCACCCGCACCCTCGAATACGACTGGGTCGAGCAGTACCAGCTGCCGGTGACGTTCGCGGCGCAGGCCGCCGTGCGCCCCGACACGGTACTCGAGCGCCCGGTGGCCAAGCGTCTGGACCCGTCGTCGCAGTTCGCCCTCGTGGCGGCACTGGAGGCCTGGAAGGATGCCGGCGAGCCAGAGGTCGATCCGGAGCGTCTGGGGGTCGACTTCGCCACCGGGATCGGCGGTCTCTGGACCCTGCTGGATGCCTGGGACACCCTTCGCGAGAAGGGTCCTCGGCGCGTCCTCCCGATGACCGTGCCGATGCTCATGCCGAACTCCGCCGCCGGCAACCTGTCGCTGCACTTCGGCGCGCGCGCCTACGCCCGCACCGTCGCGAGTGCGTGCGCCTCCAGCACCGAGTCGCTCGTGAACGCCGTCGAGCATCTGCGCGACGGGCTCGCCGACGTCGTCATCGCCGGAGGGACCGAGTCGGTCATCCATCCGGTCACGATCGCGTCGTTCGCCTCCATGCAGGCGCTGTCCAAGCGCAACGACTCCCCCGAGACGGCGTCCCGGCCGGCCAGCATCGACCGCGACGGCTTCGTCATGGGCGAAGGCGCAGCGGTGCTCATCCTCGAGACCGAGGAGCACGCGAAGGCCCGAGGCGCGAAGATCTACGCCGAGGTCGTCGGCGGCGGCGTGACAGCCGACTCGTACCACATCACCGCGAACGACCCCGAGGGCACCGGTGCGGCGCGTGCCGTGCGGATGGCGCTCGAGGCCGCCGGTCGCAGCGTCGACGAGGTCACCCACATCAACGCGCACGCGACGTCGACGCCCGTCGGCGACCCGAACGAGTACGTCGCCCTGAAGAGCGTCTTCGGCGACCGCATCGACGAGATCCCCGTCTCGGCCACGAAGGCCTCGACGGGCCACCTCCTCGGCGGCACCGGCGCGCTGGAGGCGATCTTCACGATCCTCGCGCTGCAGGAGCGCGTCGCACCGCCGACGATCAACATCACCGAGCAGGATCCGGCCGTGCCCTTCCGGCTCTCCGGCACGCCGACGCCGCTCGGCGCCGGAGATCAGCTCGCGATCAGCAACTCGTTCGGCTTCGGCGGGCACAACGCCGTCGTCGCGTTCGCGTCGGTCTGACCGGCGGGGCGCCGGCAAACAGGCGGCGCGCGGGCACAGCTCCCGCCGCGCGAGGCGTTCTCGGGTGACACCCATTCGTGCGCGCCGGGAAAGAGGTGGCGCGTCGGCACGGGTCGCGGTGACCCAGGGGTGCCGCCGCGCCAACCATTCTGCGAGATAGGCGGAATGCCCCGGCTCGCCGACGCGCAGCCGATGCCTGCGGCTGCACCGAAAGAACCCCCTCCGCGAAGCCGTGCGGAGGGGGTTCTTCTCGGGTGAGGCGGCCGGTACGCGCTCCCGATCCCCGGGAAGCCATCCGAGGCGCGGTACGGGCGCTCCTGCGCCGCCTGGTCTAGGGGTTCATGCGTCCGTCAGCCGACCTTGTGCAGCCAGACGACCGACGCGTCGTCGCTCGCATGCCGGAACGGTTCGAGCTCTTCGTCCCACGCCGAGCCGAGCGCGACACCGAGCTCGCGCTGCAGTTCGAACGCATCACCGGCGGCGATCTCCATCGCGTAGCGAATGCGGTCTTCGCCGATCACGATGTTGCCCGCGGTGTCGGTCTGGGCGAAGTGGATGCCGAGGCCCGGTGTGTGCAGCCAGCGACCGCCGTCGCTGCGGGGCGTCGGGTCTTCGCTGACCTCGAAGCGCAGGTGCTCCCACCCGCGGATCGCGGTCGCGAGGGCGGCTCCCGTGCCGGCGGGGCCCTCCCAGTAGAACTCCGCACGGCGGCTGCCGGCGAGCACCGGCTGGTCGGCCCAGTCGAAATTCACGGCACGCCCGAGGGCGCGCCCCACCGCCCACTCGAGGTGGGGGCACAACGCTCGTGGCGCCGAGTGAATGTAGATCACTCCGCGCGCGGGTGCTGTCGCCATCTGCTTCTCCGTTTCTTCAGGTACGTCTTCCCCTACGACCTGAACGGTGCGAATGCCGATGTGCGGCGATGATATGCGGTTGTGCGCCCATTATGACCGATCCGGCCACGGAATGACAACCGTGTGATTCCGCGGCCCCGCTGGGCCGGCTACAGCTCCAGGACGAGCCGTGGGCACGCCGCCCGCGACACGCACACGTACATCGTGTCGTTGCGCTGTCGTTGTGCGGGCGTGAGGATCGAGTCTCGGTGATCGACGACTCCTTCCATGACAGGCGTCTCGCACGTGCCGCACGTGCCTTCGGTGCAGCTGGAGAGCACGAGCGCCCCGGCTTCCTCCGCGACCTCGAGGATTGAGCGGTCGGTAGGCACGGTGACCGTCACCCCGGTCAGGGCGAGCTCGACCTCGAAGGGCCCCGACCACATCGGCGCCGACAGCGGCTCGGCCTCGAACCGCTCGCCGTGCACGGCCACGCCCCGCTCATCTGCCGCCTGCGCGACGGCGTCGTGCAGGCGCGCTGGGCCGCAGACGATGATTTCGGCGCCGCGGGATGCCGCCTCTGCCGTGACCGCGTCGACATCGAGCCGCGCGCGTTCTTCGCTGATGTGCAGCACGAGGCTGCTCCCGTGCAGGCCCCGCAGCTCCTCGATGAACGGCATCCGACCCGCATGGCCGCAGTAGTGCACCGTGACGTCGCGGCCAGCAGCGCGCGCGTGAGCGGCCAACGGCAGGATCGGTGTGATGCCGATACCGCCCGCGATGAACACGAGCGGGGCCGCGGCGCCGGGAGCGTGGCCCGGCAGCGTGAAGTGGTTGCGGGGACCCGCGATACGCAAGATCGCACCCGGTTTCAGGCGATCGGCGATCCAGCGTGAGCCGCCGCGTCCGGATTCTTCGCGGAGAACTCCGATCCGCCACGTCGGGCTGGCGGGATCGCCCGTGAGCGAGTATTGCCGAACCAGACCGGTCGGCAGGATCAGGTCGATGTGTGCACCGGGCTCCCACGCCGGAAGCGCGCCATCACCGCGCGCGGCCAGTTCGATCTCGACGATATCGGCGGCGGCCGTGCGCAGCGCGACGACCTCGACCTCCCGGTCTCCACGGGGCACACTCATGCACCCGCCTCCTTCACAACGATCAGACGGTAGGGGTGGGCGTCGGCGGAGCGCCAGCGATGGCTCGTTCCGCCGGGCGTATAGGCCGAATCCCGCGGGCCGAGACGATGAACAACTCCGCCGAGTTCGAGCTCGATGCGCCCCTCGATCACGTGCAGAAACTCGTCCTCCGCGTGCATGACGATCTCGCCCCATTCGGCGTTCGCGCCGGTGTACTCGATCGGACGGAACGGCCGCCGCCCGCCGCCGACGAGCACGCGACCCGTGCCGCTGCCGAACCCGCCGACCACGCCGTCCTCGGCCCGGACGATGCTGACGGCGGCCGCTTCATCGGTGGCGCGCTCGTCGGCCAACAACTCAACGACACTCGTGGCCAAGGCGATGGCGATCTTGTCGAGTGAGGCCATCGACGGACGGGCAAGTCCCCGCTCCAGCTGGCTGAGGAACGGGTGCGAGAGCCCCGAGAGCGCGGCCAACTGGACCAGCGTGAGTCCGCGTTGCGCACGCAGCGAGCGCACGCGCGGGCCGAGGGGACCCGCATCGGGCAGGGGGGATGCCGTGGGCATGATCGCCGCCTCTCCTCGCTCGAATACGTCTTACGTCACCGCTATGCGATCGCGCGAGGCCGTGAGAAACAGACCGACACGATCATGTCATCCGCTTGAAACACGCGACCCGTAGCTTCGCCGATGTTGAGGGTATCAACATCATCCCGAGTCAGCACACCCGACTGACCGCGACACAGCCCAGGAGCATCGTGCACCTTCCCCGTCCTATCCGCACCCTTCGGCACGCCACGTTGCCGGACGGTACGCGTGCGGACGTCGTGCTCGACGGGGGGATCGTGGAACGCGTGTGGGCCGCCGGGACGGCGCCTGCGACAGACGATGCGCAGGACCTGGACCTCGACGGATTTGTCCTCTTCACGGCCGCCGCCGATCCGCATGCCCACTTGGACAAGTCGCGGACCTGGGAGCAGATCTCACCGCCCTTCGGCGATCTGCCGACGGCCGTCGCCCAGTACGACGCCTATGCACACGCCGTCACGCGCGAATCGATCCGCGAGCGCGCGCGGACGACGGCCCTCGACATGCTGGCCCACGGAGTCACCGCTGTGCGGTCGCACGTCAACATCCTCTCCGGCGACGAGCCACTGCGCGGCGTGGACGCCCTCCTCGACGTGCGCGAGGACCTGCGCGGACTCATGGACATCGAACTGTGCACGCTCGGCGACGATCGAGTGAGTGACGCCCAGCATGAAGAGGCCATCGCTCGAGGCGTCGACCTCATCGGCGGGGCGCCGCACCTGGCGGCCGATCCGGATGCCGAGCTCGACCGGTTGCTGAGCCTGGCCGAGCGCCTCGGGTGCGGAGTCGACATGCACACGGACGAGTCCCTCGACGGCCCCCTGACGATCGTGGCGCTTGCCCGGCGCACGGGGGCCTGGACGCACGCTTCGGCATCCGCGGGTCATTGCTCACGACTCGGCACGCTGCCCCCCGACGAGCTCGCCCCCGTTGTCGAGGCCATCCGCTCCGCCGACCTCGGCGTCATCGCCCTTCCGATCACGAACCTCTACCTGCAGGGCTGGGACACGCCGGTCTCGACACCGCGCGGGATCACGGCCGTGCGGGCGCTGCTCGACGCCGGCGTGCGACTCGGTGCCGGCGCAGACAACGTGCGCGATCCGTTCAATCCGCTCGGGCGGTGCGACCCGCTGGAGACGATCGCGCTTCTGGTCACCGCGGCGCACCTGACGATCGACGAAGCCGTCTCGGTCGTTTCCGACGGTTCGCGCTCGGTCATGCGTCTCCCCACGGCGGGTGCCGTGCCCGGCGCGCAGGCCGACTTCGTCGCCGTCAAGGGCGCAAGTGTCGCGGAAGTTGCCGCGACCGCCGACCCCAATCGACACGTGTTGCACCGTGGGCGGCTCGTGTCGTCCACCGTCGCAACCGTGACCACCGCGGCCTGGTCCCGCGCAACCGAAAGGCAGGTGTCTGCGTGACCGACACACTCCTCGACTTCGCGAACGTCGAGATGACCTTCCCCAACGGCACCGTCGCACTCCGCGGTGTCGACCTCACCGTCAACCGGGGCGAGTTCGTCACGGTGGTCGGACCCTCGGGCTGCGGAAAGTCGACGCTGCTGCGCATCGCTTCGGGCCTCGAACACGCCAGCGACGGCACCGCGACGGTCGACACGAGTCGCATCGGCTATGTCTTCCAAGACGCGACGCTCCTGCCCTGGCGTGACGTTCAGGCCAACGTCGAACTGCTCGCCGAACTGAACTGGCAGACCAAGGCCGTGAGGTCGAAGAAGGCCGCCGAGACGATCGATCTCGTCGGGCTGAAGGGATTCGAAAAGCACTTGCCGCGGCAGCTATCCGGTGGCATGCGCATGCGCACGTCGCTCGCGAGGTCGCTGACGCTCGACCCCGAGCTCTTCCTCTTCGATGAACCGTTCGGTGCGCTCGACGAGATCACCCGAGAGCACTTGAACGACGAGCTGCTGCGCTTGTTCGTGCAGACGCAGTTCGCCGCGCTGTTCATCACGCACTCCGTGTCGGAAGCCGTCTACCTGTCCACGAAGGTCGTCGTCATGTCCGGGCGCCCCGGGCGCATCGTTGACACGTTCGACGTGCCGTTCGACATGCCCCGCGATCCCGAGATCCGCTACACCGGCGCGTTCGCCGAGCTGGTCGGCAAGGTCTCGCACGCACTCCGAGAAGGGCACCGCTGATGTCTGACGTCGACCGTTCCACGTCGCGCCGCCGCACGGCGCGCCGCGCCGCCCCCAGCCGCTGGGTGCCGCCGATCGTTCTGCTCGCACTGATTATCGGGGTCGTCTACCTCGTCAATGCCCTGCTCGGCACGCGCGGGTACCTCATGCCGCAGCCACACGTGATCTTCGCCGTCTACACGGATCCGAACAGCGGACCGGAGATTTTCGAGGCGTTGTGGAACACGGCGCAGGTCGCGCTCGTGGGCCTCATCATCGCGATCGTGATCGGCGTTGTCTGGGCGATCGCGATGAACCTCGCGAAGTGGGTCGAGCGAACGACTTTCCCCTACGCGGTCATCCTCCAGTCGATTCCGATCCTCGCTGTCGTCCCGCTGATCGGATTCTGGTTCGGCTACGACTTCATCGCCAGAACGATCGTGTGCGTCCTGATCGCGCTGTTCCCGATCGTGTCGAACACGCTGTTCGGCCTCCAGTCGGTCGATCGCGCCGCGCGTGAGCTCTTCCAGCTGCAGAAGGCGACCCGATGGATCGTCCTGAAGAAGCTCGAGCTTCCGACAGCACTGCCGGCGATGTTCGCGGGCATGCGGATCTCGGCGGGCCTGTCGATCGTCGGCGCCATCGTCGGCGACTTCTTCTTCCAGCGCGGCACACCCGGCATCGGCGCACTGATCGCGAAGTACCAGTCGCGTCTGCAGAGCCCGGAATTGTTCGCCTCGATCCTGGTGGCTTCGCTGTTCGGCGTGGTCATCTTCCTGTTCTTCGGCTGGCTCGCTCGTCGCGCCGTCGGCAAGTGGTACGACTTCGGCTGACCCGCCGAGCTCGTCCGTCAACGCACCACTGGGCACCATCCACATCACTAGGAGAATCATGCGAATTGCACGCAAGAGCGGCTACGCCGCGGCAGGCCTGGTCGTCGTGAGCGCGCTGACGCTCGCCGGCTGCTCATCCTCGTCGCCCGAGCCCGCCGCGTCGTCCCCGTCCGGCGACCTCGAGATCGGCGCCGTGGACCTGGCCGCCGCCGGGTGTCCCGCCGACATCCGCATCCAGACCGACTGGAACCCCGAGTCCGAGCACGGACACCTCTACGAACTCGTCGGCGACGGCTACACGGTCGACAGCGACGAGAAGTCGGTGACCGGCCCTCTCATGGCTTCCGGCGAATACACCGGGGTCGATGTGACGATCCTCTCCGGCGGTCCGGCCACCGGCTTCACGCAGCCCAACGCCCAGATGTACAACGACCCGTCGATCTTCCTGGCGTACGTCGGCACGGACGAGGCGATCGCGCACTCGGCCGACCTGCCGACCGTCGGCGTCTTCGCGCCGCTCCAGAAGGACCCGCAGATGATCATGTGGGACCCCGAGACCTACCCCGATGTGGAGGGCATCGCCGATCTCGGCGCCGAGGGTGTCACGATTCGCGTCTTCCCGGGTGGCACCTACATCGACGCGTTCGTCGGCCAGGGCATCCTGTCCGCCGACCAGATCGACTCGACGTACGACGGAACTCCCGCCGTGTTCGTCTCCGAGGGTGGCGCGATCGCGCAGCAGGGCTTTGCCTCCGCTGAGCCGTACATCTACGAGAACGAGGTCGAGCAGTGGGGCAAGCCGGTCGGCTACCAGCTGATCAACGACGCGGGCTACCCGAAGTACGCCGCCGTCCTCAGCGTGATCCCCGAGAACATCGACACCTACAGCGAGTGCCTCACGGCCCTCGTGCCTGTCCTCCAGCAGGCAACGGTCGACTTCTTCGCCGACCCGCGGTCGACGATCGATCTGGTCCTTGAGCTCGTCGAGGCGTACGACACCGGCTGGGTGTACAGCCAAGGCGTGGCCGACTTCTCGGTGGAGACGATGCTGAACGACGGCATCGCCGGCAACGACGCGAACGGTGCGATGGGCACGGTCGACTCCGAGCGCATGACCGAGCTGTTCGACCTCGTCACTCCGATCTACACCGAGCAGAGCCTGCCGGTGAAGGACGGCGTGAGCGTCGACGACATCTGGACCGACCAGTTCCTCGACTCGTCGATCAGCTTCTGATCCGCACGACACCACCCGCACTCTAGACAGGCCCCTCCGATGACGACTACCCGCACCCGCCTTCACGGCGCCAAGGCCATCGTCACCGGAGGGGTCGGCGGGATCGGCGCCGCGATCGTGCGCCGCTTGATCGTGGAGGGCGCGGACGTGATCGTCCTCGATCTCCACACGGATGCCGCCGCTGCCCGGGCGGCGAGCATCGGGGCGGCCTATCTCCCGGTCGACCTCGCCGACCCCGCGCAGACACGGAGTGTCGTCCAAGCGGCGATCGAGGCACTCGGCGGGGTCGATCTGCTCGTCAACGCCGCGGGTGTGTTCCGCGCGCTTGCGCTGCTCGACATCACTGACGCCGAGTGGGACCGCGTCCTGAACATCAACGCGCGAGCGACACTGACCACAATGCAAGCCGTCGCCCCCACCATGATGGCGCAGGGCCACGGCCGCATCGTCAACCTCGCCAGCATGGCCGCCAAGGCCGGTGGGGCGATGGAAGCCCACTATGCGGCATCCAAGTCGGCCGTCGTCGCGCTCACACGGGCGGCCGCGATCGAATGGGGCCCCCGGGGCGTGACGGCCAACGCCATCTGCCCCGGATATGTGCTCACCGAGATGGGCGCGGGAACGCGCACCGAGGAGCAAGTCGCGCAGTGGACGCAGCGCTCCCCCCTCGGCCGGCTCGGCGAACCGGACGATGTCGCGGGCCTCGTGGCCTACCTCGCCACCGATGGCGGCTACATCACCGGAGAAGCGCTGAACGTGACCGGCGGAATGGTCATGCACTAGCACAGCAGGCCGCAGTCAACACCGACGAGAGGAACACCCCATGCCCAACGAGGTCATCGACCCCCAGGCGATCGACGCTCTGGCGGCCGAACTCCGCGACCTGCTCGGCCCCGACGCCGTCAGTGATGAGCCAGAGGCGCTGGATCGCGCATCGATCGATGGATCGCACTTGTCCCCCGTCATCGCCGAGCAGCTTCCCTTAGGCCGCGCGCAGCTCGTGGTGATGCCCACGAACGCCGAAGACATCGCGACGGCGGTCGCGGCGGCCGTTCGCCACGGTGTGCCGATCACCCCTCGAGGCAAAGGGACGGCCAACTATGGCCAGACCCTGCCGATGGCCGGTGGACTCGTGCTCGACACGACGAAGGCGCGACGCATTCTGGAAGTGGGTGATGGCTGGCTGCGTGCCGAAGCCGGGGCCACGATGATCGCGATCGAGCAAGCGGCGAACCGTGCGGGCCAGCAAGTGCTGCAGTATCCGTCGACGGCGCAATCGACCGTCGGCGGCTTCGTCTCGGGCGGGTCCGGCGGCACCGGATCGATCGCGCACGGCATGATCCACACCGGCTTCGTGACGGCGCTCGACGTCGTCCACGCCGTCCCCGACGCGCAGCTCGTGCATCTGGAGGGCGCTGCAACCGAACCCTATCTGCACAAATACGGCACGGCGGGCGTCATCGCGACGGTGACTGTTCGGCTCGAGCCGCTGCAGGAGTGGCGGGCGTTCTTCGCCAGCTTCGACGACTTCCACGACCTGCTGACCGTCATCCGCAGCTTCCCTGAGCTCTCTCCGACTCCGCGTCTGGTCTCGGGCGATCTGCCGACCCTCGCCGAAGCGCTCCCCCGAGATGCCGCCATCCCGGCCGGGCGCGCGAGCCTGCGGGCGATCCTCGATGCCGCGACGATCGACGCTGCCACGGCGCTCGTCGAAGCGGCAGGCGGACGCGTCGAAGATGTGCGCGAGGGCGCCCAGGCGTGCATCAAACTCTCTATGACCAGCTACAACCACCCGATCGAATGGCTGCAGAAGGCCTACCCCGACACGTACTTCCACGTCGAGGTGTGGGGCGACGCAATCGTCGACCGCATCGACGAATTGCACGATGTCTATGAAGGCGGGATGCTGCACATCGAGGCGCAGCAGGGACGACCGATCGGCATGCTCGCGGGCGTGTATCGCGGTGCCGACGCGGTGTATGCGGGGCTCCCCAAGATCGAGCAGCTCGGGATCGGCTGGCACAATCCGCACCAGTGGTACGTCGACTACGAGCCGGCCGAGACGATCGCCCTCGCCACCGAAACCGATCCGCACGGGCTCTTGAACCCGGGCAAGCTGGTGCCGCCGGGCACCTTCCGCACGGGAAGCCAGCTGTGAGCGCCCTGCCCTCGCGGCGGTGGGGGGACCTCTCGGGCCCCGCCCTCACGGCGGCGCTGACGCCATCGTCGATCCTGGTGTTGCCGGTCGGCGCGATCGAACACCACGGCAGGCATCTCCCGCTCTCGACGGATCTCGTGATGGCGGAAGAGATCGCCGCGCGCATCGTGGATGCCGCGGCCCAGGCCGGTCACGACGCGTGGCTCCTGCCAGCGCTCGGCGTGACGAAATCGGACGAACACGCGTGGGCCCCCGGGACCCTGTGGCTCTCCGGCGAGACGTTCGCACGGGTCCTCGTCGACCTCGGCCGCTCGATCGCTGCGACTCCGGCACGCACCGTGCTCTTCTACAACGGGCACGGGGGCAATATCGCCCCGCTCAACGTGGCGCTGCGTGAGTTGCGGCGCCAGTTCGGCTTGAACACCTTCCTCGACGGCGTGCGAGTCCCCGCTGGTCCCGACGAGCGCGGCTTCGGGATTCACGGCGGGCACGGCGAGACGTCGCTACTCATGCACCTGCGGCCCGACCTCGTCGATATGGCCGTTGCGACTCGTGCCGTGCCCGATGCACTCGCGGGCTTCGAGCGCATCGGCTTCGCCGCGAGCCCCGTGCAGTTCGGCTGGTGCTCCGACGACTTCGCGTCGGGGGGAGTGATCGGCGACCCGACGACCGCGACCGCCGCCGAAGGTGCCGCGCTGGCGGCGCGGCTCGTCGCGGACGGCGTCGCCACAATCGACGAGATCTCCAGATGGCCGATCGGTCCGAGGGCGGTATGACCATGCACGGTGAACTCTCTGCCGACGAGTGGGCCGACCTCCCGGACGACCCGTCGCGGCTCCTGTCGGTCTGGCTACCCGCGAACGACGACCCCGCGCGCCCACTCATGACGCTCGCGACGCTCGACGAGAACGGGGCGCCCGATGTCCGGTCGCTGTTGCTATCGGAGTGGGACGCCGAGGGCTTCTACTGGCACACCGACGCACGATCGCGCAAGGTCGCGCAGGTGACGCGGTCTGCGCTCGTCGCGCTGTGCATTCCGCTTCTCGGTACGCCGGCCCCCGACTCGCGCCACCAGCTCGTCGTGCAAGGGCGCGCTGAACCGGCATCCGCAGACGAACAGCGGCGGGCCTACGCGGCACGCCCGCCCTACCTGCAACAGCTTGCGTGGCAGAACACACCCGAGTTCGCTGTGCTTCCCCAGCCGGAGCGGGTCGCCGCGTGGGCCGACTTTGCGAGCGCCCAGGAGGCGAGCTTCGTTCCCCCGCCCTCGTGGGTCGGTTACCTCGTGCGCCCCGACCGACTGACCTTCTGGTTCGGCAGCGACAACACGGCGAGCAGGCGCGTCGAGTACACCCGTCGCGCCGATGGTTGGGAGAGGCGCTTCCTTGCCGGTTGACAGCAGCTCGTCGTGCCCGAAGCACATGACCTACGGGCCGTGCGGCGGCGTCGGGTTCGACGGGTCGTGTGAGATCGATGCGGGTGCGCGCTGCGCCTTCGTCGATATCGACACCGTGCGGTGGCGCACCCCGCCCGCCCCGGTTGCCGCTCAGGCACCGTCAGCCGGGTCCGAGCGCGTCCGCGCGCTGCTCGGCACGCGGCCTCTCGTCCTCGCGGACTTTCCGGCGCGTGCGGTCGACGCGGGCTCGCTCGAGGAGTGCGTCGCGGCCATGAGCGGCCCGGTCGACGCTGTCCTCTCCGGCGATGCCGGGCCCGCGCGCGTGCAGTTCGCACCGAGCTATCGCGCCCGCTTGATCGCCGACGCGGGCATGCTCCCCTTCATCGGGCTGAACTGTCGCGACCGAAACCGCGTGGCGCTCGAAGGCGAGCTTGCCGGTCTCACGCATGCCGGAGC
>JACEFY010000150.1 GCA_016807485.1 Stenotrophomonas maltophilia
ACACCGGCCTCGCCGACGGGCGCGTCGATCCCCTGCGGGCTGCGCTCCAGCACGTCACCCAGGTTCACGGCGCGCAGCACCGCTTCGCACTCGGCATCGCTCGCGTCGGGAGACGCGAGGCGCAGATTGTCGGCGATCGTGCCGGCGAGGGTCGGCGCATCCTGTTCGACATAGCCGAGCTGCGCGCGCAGGTCGCGGCGGTCGAGCGTGCGCACGTCCCGTCCGCCCAGCAGGATCGCGCCCTCGGTGGGGTCGTAGAACCTCTCGATGAGCGACAGCGTCGTCGACTTCCCGGCGCCGGACGGACCGACCAGAGCGACGCGGGCGCCGCGCGGCACGCGGAACGACACCCCGCGGAGCACGGCGCCGGCGTCCTCGTCCGCATCCGCTCCTGCGGGGAGGGCGATCGCGGTGGTGTCCACGTGGGCGTCCTCGAGGGCGGCCCGCGCCGCCGTCTCCGCCGACCGGCGGGCCTCGACGACGTTCTCGGGGTAGCGGAAGTGCACGTCCCGGAACTCCAGCGCCGCGGCATCCGGGGCGGCATCGAGAGCGCCGCGGGTGGTCTGCCGGTCGTGCGCGGTCTCCGTCGGCAGGTCCAGCACCTCCTGGATGCGTCCGAGCGCGCCGAGCGCCTGGTTGACCGAGCTGATCGCTCCGAAGAACGACCCGAGCGGGGCCACCAGGAGGAAGAGGAACATCACGAACGTGATGAGGCTCGCGACCCCGATCGCCCCCGAGGCCACGCGGAACCCGCCGAGACCGAGGACGACGAGCAGCGACACCTGCAGCGCGATGCCGGCGATCGGCACGACGAGCGCGGAGACCTTCGCGATCTTGACGCCGACACCGTAGACATCGGTCGCAACGGCGGTGACGGCCGCGGTCTCGCGGTCGGTGGCGCCCGCGGCACGGACCGTCCGGATCGAGCCGATCGCGCGCTCGACGCCCGAGGCGAGCTCGCCGACCTTCTCCTGCTGCTCCTGGGTGGCACGGCGGATGCGGCCGCTGAGGAGCACGACCCCCACGACCGAGATCCCGATGACGACGATGATCGCCAGGAGCAGCACCCCGTCGAGGAAGGCCATCGCGACGATGGCCCCGACGAACAGGAGCGCATTGCCGACCGAGTCGGCGAGACCCTGCGTGAGGACGGCGTAGAGGAGCGTCGTGTCGGTGCCGACGCGCGAGACGAGGTCGCCCGTGCGGCGCGAGTCGAACTCGCTGATCGGAAGGTGCAGGATGCGGGCGATCAGCTGCCGACGCGACGAATAGACGACCGCGGTGCCGGTGCGCTGGAGGAGGTAGTGCTGGTAGCCGGAGATGAGCGACCCGCCGACGACGAGGGCGACGATGGCCCAGACGAGCGCGCCCAGGGGGAGCTCGTTCTGCACGCGTTCGATGACCTGCCCGACCAGCAGCGGCTGAGCGAGGGTCGCCGCGGCCCCCGCGATGCTGAGTACGACGATCAGGGCGACGACGGGCTTGTGCTCGAAGACGTAGGGGAGGAGCTGGGTGAGGCTCGCGCGCGGGCCGGTCTCCGCTGCGGAGCGGCGGCCGCGGCGGCGCGGTGTGGGTGCGGATGCGGACATGGGTGAGCCTTCTGCGGGTCGGGGGTCCTTCCATTGTCGTGCGTCCCGCCTGTGCGCGGACCGTTCCCACCGCAGGCCCGCGTCGAGACCCCTCGATCGTGTCGGGGCCCGCCGCTAGGCTTTCACGGTGCCCGCTCCCGTGATCTCCGCGCAGAACCTCGTGAAGACCTACAAGGTCAAGGGGAAGCCCGACTTCGTCGCGGTCGGGGGGCTGAGCTTCGAGGTCGCGCCGGGGGAGTCCTTCGGCCTGCTCGGGCCGAACGGTGCCGGCAAGTCGACGACGATGAAGATGATCGGCGCGGTCTCGACCCGCACCTCCGGCGACCTCCAGATCCTCGGGCTCGACCCCGACCGCTACGGTCCCGAGATCCGCTCGCGGCTCGGCGTCGTCCCGCAGCAGGACAACCTCGACGGCGAGCTCAACGCGCGCGAGAACCTCTACATCTACGGCCGCTACTTCGGGCTGCCCGGCAAGGTCTGCCACCGGAAGGCCGACGAGCTGCTCGCCTTCGCCCAGCTCGAGGACAAGGCGGCGAGCAAGGTCGACCAGCTCTCCGGCGGCATGAAGCGGCGCCTCACGATCGCGCGCGGCCTCATCAACGATCCGCGCATCCTCCTCCTCGACGAACCCACGACCGGTCTCGATCCGCAGGCCCGGCACGTGTTGTGGGATCGCCTCTTCCGGCTCAAGGAGCGCGGCACGACGCTCGTCCTCACGACCCACTACATGGACGAGGCCGAGCAGCTCTGCGATCGCCTCATCGTCGTCGACCAGGGCCGCATCATGGCCGAGGGGACCCCGGCATCCCTCATCCGAGAGCACTCCAGTCGCGAGGTGCTCGAAGTGCGCTTCGGTTCCGATCGCAACGCCGAGGTCGCACCGCAGATCGAGGGCATCGGCGACCGGGTCGACGTCCTCCCCGACCGCATCCTCGTCTACACCGCCGACGGCGATGCCGCCCTCGCCGCCCTCGCGCAGCGGGGCCTCACCCCCCGCACATCGCTCGTGCGCCGATCGTCGCTGGAGGATGTCTTCCTGCGCCTCACCGGAAGGTCGCTGATCGAATGACGATCGAGCAGCCGCCCGTGCAGGACTCGCTCGACGAACTGCGCGCCGAGGCCATGCGGTGGGGCCGGAAGCCCCGCCTGTTCGGCACCTGGTACGTCGCCGAGCACATGGTCCGTGCCATGCGCGCGTACGGCTGGACCATCGTGGTCGGCGCGCTCGGGCAGCCGATCCTGTATCTTCTCGGACTCGCGCTCGGCCTCGCGGCCCTCATCGACGCCCCGATCGTCGACGGCGGTGTGGAGGTGCCCTATCTCGTCTTCGTCGCGCCGGCGCTCCTGATGACGGCGGCCATGTCGGTGGCGTCCGAAGAGTTCTCCTACCCTGTGATCGCCGGGTTCAAGTGGCGCCGCTACTTCTACGGCTTCAGCGCGTCGGCCCTTTCGCCTGGACAGATCGCCGGCGGCGTCATCGCGGGGGCGTCGGCCCGCATCCTGTTCGTCTCGGCGGCCTATTACCTGTTCCTCTGGATCTTCGGTGCGGTCGACCCGGCGACCGGCTGGCTGACCGTTCCGCTCGGCCTCGTGGCAGGCCTCGCGTTCGGCGTGCCCTACATGGCGTACGCCGCCACCATCACGCAGGACAAGGGGCAGCTCGCGCTCGTCGAGCGGTTCCTGTTCGTGCCGATGTTCCTCTTCTCGGGCACGTTCTATCCGCTCTCCAACCTCCCCGGATGGCTCGAGTGGATCGGCTGGGTCTCACCCCTCTGGCATGCGTCGGAGCTCGGCCGCCTCGCCACCTACGGCAAGCCGATCGATCCGCCCCTGATCGTGCTGCACCTGGCGTACCTGCTGGTCCTCTCCGTCGGCGCCTACCTCCTCGCGCGCCGCACGTTCGATCGGCGGCTCGGCGAATGAGCGCCGAGGCGATCGCCGCACCACCGGTGCGCCGCGGCGGCGTGCGCGCTCTGTGGGCGGGCAACCCGGGCGCCGTCGTGCAGCGGGGGCTGCTCGCGGCGCGCTCGTCGAGCTGGGCGGTCGTGCTGTCGGGCTTCTTCGAGCCGGTGTTCTATCTCGCCTCCACGGGCATCGGGCTCGGCTCCCTCATCGGCGACGTCCAGACCTCCCAGGGCGCCGAGGTGCCCTACGCCGCGTTCATCGCGCCCGCGCTCCTCGCGGTGTCGGCGATGAACGGGGCGATCTACGACTCGACGTGGAACGTCTTCTTCAAGCTCAACTACGGCAAGCTCTACGAAGGGATGCTGTCGACCTCGCTCGGCCCGCTCGACGTCGCGCTCGGCGAGATCCTCTACGCGTTGCTGCGGGGACTCGCCTACGCCACCGGATTCATGATCATCATGCAGATCCTGGGGTTGAACCTCGCCCCCACCGCGATCCTCGCGCTGCCGGCGGTGATGCTCATCGCGTTCGGGTTCGCGAGCCTCGGGATGGCCGTCACGAGCTACATGAAGACCTTCCAGCAGATGGACTGGATCAACTTCGTGCTGCTGCCGATGTTCCTCTTCTCCGCGACGCTCTTCCCGATCGGCATCTATCCCGGATGGGTGCAGAACATCATCATGGCGCTGCCGCTCTGGCACGGCGTCGAGCTCATCCGCGGGCTCACCACCGGCATCCTGTCGGCCGGCATGCTCTGGCACGTGCTGTACTACGCCGTCATGATCGCGATCGGGCTCGTCTTCACGACCAAGCGGCTGCGCGCGCTGTTCCTCGACTGAGACGACGACGGCGGATGCCGGGCTCGCGCCCGCGCATCCGCCGTCGTCGGTGGCGTTACAGCGAGCCGGTCTCGCCGAGTCCGATGTTCGTGTCGTAGTCGACGTCCTTCGTCTCCTTCGACAGCAGCAGCGCGATCATGGTGAGCACCGCCGAGCCGCTGAGGTAGAGCCCGACGAGCCACGGCTGACCGCCCGCCGCCGCCCAGAGGGCGACCGCGACGATGGGCGCGAGGGCTGCGCCGAGGATCGACGAGACGTTGTACGAGATCGCCGATCCGGTGTAGCGCACGTTGGTCGGGAAGAGTTCGGGGAGCACCGCGCCCATCGGGCCGAAGGTCGCCCCCATGAGCATGAAGCCGAACACGAGGAAGGCCTGGACGAGCGCGCCGGTGAACTTGGGGTCGGCCTGCGGCAGGAGGAAGACGTTGAAGAGCAGCCCGAACACGGCGATCGCGCCCGTGATCCACAGGAGCAGCTTCCGGCGGCCGACGGCGTCGGCGATCGGCCCCGACAGAAGCGTGAAGATCCCGAAGAAGACGACGCCGATGATCTGCATGATCACGAAGTCGGTGTAGCCGAACCCGAGTCCGGCGACATAGGTGTTCGGGTCGAACGCCGTCCCGGCGGCTTCGGCGGTGGCCTGGGCGGCATCGGCCGTGGCCTTCGTGCCGTACGAGAGGGTGAAGCTCGTCATCAGGTAGAAGAGCACGTAGGTCGCGAGCATGATGAACGTGCCGAGCACCAGGTTCTTACCGTGCGAGCGGATGACCTCGCCCAGCGGGAAGCGCCGGATCGCGCCGGAGGATTCGGCCTTCGCGAACGTCTCGGATTCGACGAGACGCAGCCGGACCCACAGGCCGATGATCACCATCACGGCGGAGAAGAGGAACGGCACGCGCCAGCCCCACTCGAGGAAGGCCTCGGAGCGCTGCGCGGGGCCGTCCGGGTGGGGCAGTGCGAAGTTGATGACGAGGAAGACCGCGTTGGCGATGATGAAGCCGATCGGCGCCCCCAGCTGCGGGAACGTGCCGTACCAGGCGCGCTTGCCCTTCGGGGCGTTCTCCGTCGCGACGAGAGCCGCACCCGACCACTCGCCGCCGAGCGCGAAGCCCTGGAAGATCCGGAGCACCAGGAGGAGGAGCGCGGCCCACCAGCCGATGTCGTTGAAGGTCGGCAGGCATCCGATGAGGAAGGTGGCGATGCCCATCGTGAGCAGCGACGCGACGAGGGTCGCCTTGCGGCCGAAACGGTCGCCGAAGTGACCGAAGATCACGGCGCCGATGGGGCGGGCGACCATGGCCGCGCCGAAGACCGCGAACGACGACAGGAGCGCCGTCGTCTCGTTGCCGGTGGGGAAGAAGAGGATCGGGAAGACGAGGACGGCGGCGGTCGCGTAGACGTAGAAGTCGTAGAACTCGATCGTGGTGCCGACGAGGCTCGCCGTGATGACACGGGAGCGTGGATTGGCGGGGGTGAGTGTGGATGCAGCGGAAGACATGCGGGGAGAGTTACCTGTCGAATCTGTGTCGAAGGTCCTCGTGGGACGTGCCGGTGGCGGGCGTCCGGAGCG
>JACEFY010000151.1 GCA_016807485.1 Stenotrophomonas maltophilia
GGGACCGGCGTTCCGGGGCCGACGGTGTAGTACGCGATCTGCCCGCCGATGACGGCGAGGATGATCGCACCGCCCGCGACGCCCGCGATGAGGTTGTCGCGGCGCCGGCGCCGGAGGAGGCCGTCGTGGAACTCCTGACGCGCCTGATAGAGCCGCGTCCGCTCCTTCGCGACACGCGATTGGTTCTTTCCTCCACCCGTCGCCACGGGACCTCCCTCGTTCCCGGAGATCCGGGGCTGCACTACGCCTACCCGAAGCCTACGTGGCGGCGTGCGCACGCGACAAAACGCGGGGCTGTCGGCGGCCGCGACTAGCCTGGTCGGGTGACATCGACTTCCGCTCTGTTCCAGGGCCAGACCCCTCTGGCTGTGCGGATGCGGCCCGTCTCTCTCGACGAAGTGGCCGGTCAGGGGCATCTCCTGCGGCCGGGCTCGCCCCTCGTCGGTCTCGCCGATCCCGCCGGCAACACCAAGAACGCCGTCTCGGTCATTCTCTGGGGTCCGCCCGGGACGGGAAAGACGACGCTCGCCCAGGCGATCGCGCGCACGTCGGGCCGGCGTTTCGTGGAGCTCTCCGCGGTGACGGCGGGGGTGAAGGACGTCCGCGAGGTCATGCAGGACGCCATGACCCAGCGCGATCTGTACGGGACATCGACGATCCTCTTCCTCGACGAGATCCACCGCTTCACGAAGGCGCAGCAAGACGCCCTCCTGCCCGGCGTCGAGAACGGCTGGGTCATCCTGATCGCGGCGACGACGGAGAATCCGTCGTTCTCGGTGATCTCGCCGCTCCTCTCGCGGTCGCTTCTGCTCACCCTTCAGCCGCTCACCGACGACGACCTCGGCGGGCTCATCGATCGCGCCGTCACCGACCCGCGCGGCCTGGCGGGCAGCGTGACCCTCGCTCCCGAGGCGCGGTCGGCCCTCGTGCAGCTCGCCTCCGGCGATGCGCGTCGCGCGCTCACCTCCCTCGAGGCGGCCGCCTCGATGGTGGCGGACGACGATACGACGATCACCGCGGAGGTCGTCGCGCAGGCCGTCGACCGTGCGCTCCTCCGCTACGACCGCCAGGGTGACGAGCACTACGACGTCATCAGCGCGTTCATCAAGTCGATCCGCGGGTCCGATGCGGATGCGGCCATCCACTACCTCGCACGGATGATCGAGGCCGGAGAGGATCCGCGGTTCATCGCGCGGCGACTGGTGATCTCGGCATCCGAAGACATCGGCCTCGCCGACCCGCAGGCCCTCGTGATCGCGGTCGCCGCCGCCGACGCGGTGGCTTTCATCGGCATGCCCGAGGGGCGCATTCCGCTCGCCGAGGCAACGGCGTACCTCGCCACCACCGCGAAGTCGAACGCGGCCTACCTGGCCATCGACACGGCGATTTCCGACGTACGCGCTGGCGGCTTCGGGCGGGTGCCCACCCACCTGCGCGACGCGCACTATCCCGGCGCGAAGCGACTGGGCCACGGCAAGGGGTACATCTACCCGCACGACCTCGACGTCGGCGTCGCCACGCAGCAGTACCTGCCCGACGAGCTGCGCGGCCGCCACTACTACGAGCCGACCGGTCGCGGCCTCGAACGCGACATCTCCGCCCGCCTCGAGAAGATCCGCAAGATCCTCGGGGACTGACCTCCGCCGCACGGCCCTGGCCGGAGCGTGGCGAGCACAACGGCGAGAGCCACGCGGCGACACGCCGGGGCGCCGGGCCGCGACGCGGCGTGTCGTCCGGCATCTCTCGCAGTTGTGCCCGCGGCGCGGCGAAACCACCGGGCGAGGGGTGCCAGGATCGAGGGATGACCGCGCGGGGATGGGATGCCGAGTTCGACAGGTTCTGGGCGGAGTTCGACCCCGCCGACCCTACGGCGGCGCGGGCGGCTCTCGAGGCGCTGCTCGCCGAACGCGGGCAGGAGGATGCGCGTGCCGCGTACGAGCGGGGATCGCTGCACGACTCGCTCGGCGAGGAAGCAGAGGCGATCCCGCTCTACCGGGCCGCACTGGCGGGCGGCCCCGAACCGGCATTGCGGACCCCGGCGACGATCCAGCTCGCGAGCACGCTGCGCAACGTCGGCGATGCGTCCGGCGCTATCGCGCTGCTGCGCGACGTCCCCGACGGCGATCCCCTCATCGACTCGGCGCGGGCCTTCGAGGCGCTCGCGCTGTTCTCGGATGAGAAGCCGGCGGCGGCGCTCCGCACCGCACTGCAGACGCTCGCCCCGCACCTGCCGCAGTACACCCGTGCGGTCGGGGCGTATGCGGGGGAGCTGGTGGCCGGTGACCGGGTGCGGGTCATCGCGGTCGGAGTGCTCGTGCGGGACGGCTGGATTCTGGCGGAGGAGTATGCCGGCCACGGCGGCAGCGGGCCCTTCCTCCGGGCGCCGGGCGGCGGAGTATCGTTCGGGGAGCGGGCGGGCGACGCCGTGCGCCGCGAGTTCGCCGAGGAGCTCGGCGTCACACTCGAGAGCGCGCGGCTCCTCGGCGTGACGGAGAACATCTTCGACGCGCACGGAAAGCGCGGACACGAGATCGTGTACGCCTACGACATCCGGTGCGCCGCGCTCGAAGGACTCCCGCGCGGCGATCGCCTGGCCGTCCGCGATGCGGACACCACGGTCGGCTGGTACGAGATCGCGGCGCTCGGCGCGGGCGGACTGCCGTTCTACCCCGACGGCGTGCTCGAACTCGCCGTCTGATAAGCTGAATCGGCTCGAAACCATGTTTTCGGGCATCCCCCTCCTCCGATCAAGACCTCTCGGCGTGCCCCGGCGTGCAGTGCGAGCAGGGCGAGGAGCGGGAGATACGTCCGCAGGTCGCGACAGTCGCGACCGCGTGAAGGAAGGAACACTTCGTGGCTACGAAGTCCCAGGACCGCCGCAAGGTGCGTCTGTCGCGTGCCCTCGGCATCGCGCTGACCCCCAAGGCAGCCAAGTACCTCGAGAAGCGCCCGTACGCTCCCGGTGAGCACGGCCGCTCGAAGCGCAAGCAGGACAGCGACTTCGCCGTCCGTCTGCGCGAGAAGCAGCGTCTGCGCGAGCAGTACGGCATCCGCGAGAAGCAGATGCGCAACACGTTCAACGAAGCGCGTCGCAAGGACGGCCTGACGGGTGAGAACCTCGTCGAGCTGCTCGAGATGCGTCTGGACGCCCTCGTGCTCCGTGCCGGCTTCGCCCGCACCACGGCGCAGGCCCGCCAGCTCGTCGTGCACCGTCACATCCTCGTCGACGGTCAGCTCGTCGACCGCCCGTCGTTCCGCGTGAAGCCGGGTCAGCTCATCCACGTCAAGGCCAAGAGCGAAGGCACCGAGCCCTTCCAGGTCGCAGCCGCCGGCGGTCACGCCGAGGTCCTGCCCCCGGTTCCCTCGTACCTCTCGGTCGAGCTCGACAAGCTCCAGGCGCGCCTCGAGCGTCGCCCCAAGCGCGCCGAGGTCCCCGTGACCTGCGACGTGCAGCTCGTCGTCGAGTACTACGCAGCGCGCTGACGCTTTCGTCGTCACTGCACCCGAAGGGCGCCGGTTCATCCCGGCGCCCTTCGGCGTTTTCCGCATAACATGGACCACATGCAGAGATTCGCGTGGTTCGTGCTGGGCATCGCCAGTGGTTTCATCGCCGCCCATCTGGTCAACAAGGACCCGCGCGGCCATGAAGTGCTCACCGAGGTCGACGCGCGCATCAGCGAATTCACCGATCGCATCGGTGACGCGTATCGCGCGCAGGAGGCGAAGATCGACGGCCTCGTCTCGGACGTGAAGGATGCCGCCGCCGGCGCGCTCGATTCCGCTCACGACGCCGTCGCGCAGGGCGCGGAGGCCGTCGCCGACGGTGTGGATGCCGCCGCCGACTCCGTTCGCGCCACCGCCGCCAAGCTCACCGACTGACCACGCGCACCCGCATCGCCCCACCCAAAGGGGCATCGGTGCCGCACGCACGCCCGAGGACGCCATGAAGACCGCCGAGATCGCCCAGCGCTACCTGACCTACT
The DNA here is from genome assembly GCA_016807485.1 of Stenotrophomonas maltophilia. Classification (GTDB taxonomy): domain Bacteria; phylum Actinomycetota; class Actinomycetes; order Actinomycetales; family Microbacteriaceae; genus Microbacterium. Next base: position 3,984 of record JACEFY010000151.1, read on the forward strand.
TCGAGAGGAACGGGCACACCATCGTGCCGTCGGCTTCCCTCGTGACCGATGACCCCGCCCTCCTGTTCACGGTCGCAGGCATGGTCCCCTTCATCCCGTACCTGAGCGGGGACGTGCCGGCCCCCTACCGCCGTGCCGCCGACAACCAGAAGTGCATCCGCACCCTCGACATCGAAGAGGTCGGCAAGACGCCGCGCCACGGCACCTTCTTCCAGATGCTCGGCAACTGGTCGTTCGGCGACTACTTCAAAGAAGGCGCGATCCGCTACGCGTGGGAGCTCCTCACCGGCGCCGAAGAGGACGGCGGACTCGGCTTCGACCCCAAGGACCTCTGGGTCACGGTGTACGAGGAGGACGACGAAGCGCACGACCTCTGGCTGCGGCTGACCGACCTGCCCGAGGAGCGCATCCAGCGCCTCGGCAAGGACACGAACTACTGGTCGACCGGGCTCCCGGGACCTGCGGGCCCCTGCTCCGAGATCTTCTTCGACCGCGGGCCTGACTACGGCATCGACGGCGGCCCCGCGACCGACGACGACCGGTACGTCGAGATCTGGAACCTGGTCTTCATGCAGTACCAGATCACCAACGTGCGCTCGAAGTACGACTTCGACGTCGTGGGGGAGCTGCCCGCGAAGAACATCGACACCGGCATGGGCCTCGAGCGCATCGCGTTCATCAAGCAGGGCGTCGACAACATGTACGAGACCGACCAGGTGCGCCCGGTCCTCGACGCCGCCGTCGCGCTCTCCGGCAAGATCTACGGTGCGGTGCACGAGGACGACGTCCGCTTCCGCGTGATCGCCGACCACGTGCGCTCGTCGCTCATGCTGCTCTCCGACGGCGTGACCCCGACCAACGAGGGTCGCGGCTACATCCTTCGCCGCCTCATGCGCCGCGCGATCCGCGCGATGCGCCTGCTGGGTGTGGACGGCCCGACCTTCGGCGTGCTGTTCGCGGCATCCCGCGACGCCATGAAGGACGCCTATCCCGTCGTCGAGACCGATTACGCCCGCTTCGAGCAGTACGCCCTCGCCGAGGAGGCGACGTTCCTGCGCACCCTCGCGGCCGGATCGGAGCTCCTCGACGAGTCGCTCGAGCGCACGAAGGATGCCGGGGGCGCCCAGCTCTCCGGGTCGCAGGCGTTCCTCCTGCACGACACGTACGGCTTCCCCATCGACCTCACGCTGGAGATCGCCGAGGAGGCGGGACTCACCGTCGACCGCACGGCATTCGACGCCCTCATGCACGAGCAGCGGACCCGCGCGAAGGCGGACGCCCGTTCGCGCAAGCGCCAGCTCGCCGACACGAGCGTCTACCGCGACTTCCGCGCGCCGGGGGAGACGGTCTTCACCGGGTTCACCGAGCTGGAGACGGCCTCGACCGTCCTCGGGCTGCTCGTGGACGGCCAGCCGGCGCAGCGAGCCAGCCAGGGCCAGATCGCCGAGGTGATCCTCGCCGAGACGGCGCTCTACGCCGAGTCGGGCGGACAGGTCGCCGACCGCGGTGTCATCGTGGGCCCCGGGTTCGAGCTCGACGTGCTCGACGTGCAGAAACCGGTGCCCGGTCTCATCAGCCACACCGTCGAGGTGGTCTCGGGGGAGGTCGGCGTCGGTCAGCCCGCCACGACCGTCGTCGACGCGGTGAACCGCCGCGCGGCGCAGCAGGCGCACTCGGCGACGCACCTCGTGCACGCAGCGCTCCGCGACACCCTCGGCAAGAGCGCGACGCAGGCGGGTTCGCTCAACCGCGCCGGCTACATGCGGTTCGACTTCTCGTGGGGCCAGGCGCTCTCGGAAGCCACGAAGACCGAGATCGAGGAGATCGCCAACAACGCCGTGCGCGACAACCTCGCCGTGACGACCCGCATCCTGCCGCTCGCCGAGGCCAAAGAGCTCGGCGCGAT
>JACEFY010000152.1 GCA_016807485.1 Stenotrophomonas maltophilia
TCTTCGCTGCCGGCTACGCCGCGTGCTTCCACAGCGCTCTGCAGTCGGTCGCCCGGGCGCAGAAGGTCGCGATCGACGGCTCGAGTGTCGGCTCCCGCGTGGGCATCGGCCCGAACGGTCAGGGCGGCTTCCAGCTCGCCGTCGAGCTCGAGGTCAACATCCCGGGCGTCGAGCCCGCCGTCGCGCAGGGCCTCGCCGACGCGGCGCACCAGGTCTGCCCGTACTCGAACGCCACCCGCGGCAACATCGACGTGAAGGTCACCGTCGTCGACGACTGACCCAGAGGTCCCGATGACGACCGGCGCGGGCCGATCGCGGCGCTACCCTGAGCGCATGCCGATCGCCCGCGCCGCCGCATCCGTCCCTCTCGACGGCTTCGAGCTGCGGGTGCTGCACCTGCCGCTCGTGTCGCCGTTCACGACATCGTTCGGCACCGAGACCGTACGCGAGGTGATCGTGGTGCGCGCCCTCACCGCCGACGGCGACGGGTGGGGCGAGATCGTCACCCAGCAGGCCCCGCTCTACTCCAGCGAGTACACGCAGGGCGCGTGGGACGTCGCCGCGCGGTTCCTCATTCCCGCGCTGCTGGATGCCGGCACCCTCGCCCCCGAGCAGGTCGCCGGTGTGCTCGCGCCCTTCGTCGGGCACCGGATGGTGAAGGCGGGGCTCGAGCTCGCCGTGCTCGATGCCGCGCTCCGCAGCGAAGGACGGCCGCTCGGCGAATACCTGGGGGCGACGGCCCTCCGTGTCCCGAGCGGGGTGAGCGTGGGGATCCAGAGCGATCCGGCCGCGCTCGTCGAGACGGTCGGCGGCTACCTCGACGAGGGCTACGTGCGGATCAAGATCAAGATCCGGCCCGGTCGGGACGTCGCCGACACGGCGGCCGTCCGCGATGCCTTCGGCGCGATCCCGCTGCAGGTCGACGCGAACTCGGCCTTCACCCTCGCCGACGTCGACACCCTCGCCAAACTCGATCGCTTCGATCTGCTGCTCATCGAGCAGCCGCTGCAGGAAGACGACCTCGTCGACCACGCGACCCTCGCGCGGCAGCTCCGGACCCCGATCTGCCTCGACGAGTCGATCACCTCGCGGAAGGCGGCCGCCGATGCGCTCGCGCTCGGTGCGGCATCCATCATCAACGTCAAAGCCGGCCGCGTGGGCGGGTACCTCGAGGCGGTCGCGATCCACGATCTGTGCCGCGATGCCGGCATCCCGGTGTGGTGCGGCGGGATGCTGGAGACCGGCATCGGCCGGGCGGCCAACGCGGCGCTCGCCGCGCTCCCGGGGTTCACGCTCCCCGGCGACGTGTCGGCCTCCTCCCGGTTCTACCGGCACGACATCGTGACCCGACCGGCGGTGCTCGAAGACGGGCACGTGCGCGTGCCGACCGGACCGGGCCTCGGGGTCGACATCGACCGGGTCGCGATCGATGACGCGACCATCGCCCGCGTCGAGCTGCGGCGGTGACCCTGTGCGCGCGTTCGGTATTCAGGCGATCCGAGGCGGATCCGGGTCGATTCGGCATTTTCGGGGCATCGCCCCGACGGATCTCCTGAATACGGTCCGGGCACGGCCGCGCACCGGGGCGCGCGTGCGGGGGGCCGCGGCGGCGGTGCTCGTCACCGCGGCGCTCACGTCGTGTGCCGCCGGGGCCGCTCCCGCGCCCAGCGAACCGGCTGAGCTCCCGGCCGGGGTCACGGTGGCAGTGACGCAGCTGCGCTCGGACGTCGCCGCCCGACAGGTCGAGGTGCAGGTGCACAACGATTCCGACACGCCGCTGCAGATCGGCGCGGTCGCCTTCGTCGATCCCCGGTTCGAGGCGCCCGCCGAACGGGTCGTCGACCGCACCTCGACGCTCAGCCCCGGCGGCACCGTCGACATCCGCGTCCAGCTCCCCGGGGTCGCCTGCACCGCGCCCGCAGAGTCGACGTCGACCGTGACCCTCGAATGGACTCAGGGCGAGCGGGCGGGGACGGCCACGGCGCCGGCCGCGGAGGTGTTCCCCTTCCTCGCGGCGCTGCACACCCGGGAGTGCGTGGCGGAGCGGGCGGCGGATGCCGCGACCATCGAGCTGGCGACGTTCACCCCCGCTCCCTCCGGCGAGCCCGCGACGCTCGCGCTCGCGATCGAACCGCGGGCGGATGCCGGTGACGTCGTGATCACCGGCATCCGCGAGACGAACCTGTTGACCTTCGACGGGGTCTCCGACGGCATCCTCCCGCTCGAGATCCTCCTCGCCGGTCCCGCGCGGACCGTGCCGCTCTCGCTGCGGCCGGCCCGGTGCGACCCGCACGCCGTGCAGGAGGACAAGCGCGGCACGGTCTTCACGGTCGATGTGACGATCGACGGCGAAGCGGGGCAGTTCACCCTCGCCGCCGACGTCGACATGCGCGGGCGCATGCTCACCTGGGTGACGGAGTGGTGCGCGGGGCGCTGAGCCCGGCGCGGCGTCAGGCGTCGCTCTGAGACCCGGCGGCGAACCGCTCGCCGATCGCGGTCGCCTCGGCGAGGCCCTCGGCAGGATCGGCCGGTGCGGCCGGTGCGGCCGCCTGGTCCTTCCTCCGCTGCGACTCCCGCGCGAGGCCCTGCGCCATGCCGCGACCCGTGGCCTGGCCCTGGATGACGGCGCGCAGGTCGATTCCGGTGGTCGCCTCGACGGCGTCGAACGTCGCGCGCATGCCCGATGCGGACTCCGCCGCGATGTGCGACGACGCGCCCTCGCCACCGAGCACCGTGATCGACCCGACCTTGTCGAATCCGCGGGCGAACTCGGTCATCATCGGCACGAGCGCCTCGAGCGCGCGCTGGGCGAGCAGCGCCTCCTGGTTGCGGGAGAGCGCTTCGGCCTCGGCGGAGATCGCCTCGGCTCGCGCCTGGCCGACCAGGCGCACGGCATCCGCCTCGGCCTGGGCACGCAGGCGCGTGGCCTCGGCCTCCTGCGCGGCGATCTGTGCGCGCGCCTCGGCGGCTTTCACCTGGGCGTAGGCCTCGGCGTCCGCACCGCGCTGCCGCTGGTAGAGGTCGGCATCGGCGACTTTGTTGATGTCGGCGTCGAGCTGGGCCTGCTTGTTCTCAGCGCCCTGCAGGAGCACCGCCTGCTCGCGCTCGGCGCGGGCGAGGGCTTCGGCCTGGTCGGCTTCGGCGCGGGCGCGTCCGACCTCGGCGGCGGCGGCCGCGGAGTTCTTGTCGTAGGCGGTCTGCTCGATGAGGTTCGCCTCGTCGGTCGCGATCTGGCGGGCCTTGACCTCACGCGCCGCGTTGATGCGGGCGACCTCCGCCTCGCGCCGCACGCGCTCGACCTCGGTCGCGCCGAGCGCGTCGATGTAGCCGTTCTTGTCGGTGACCCCTTGGATCTGGAACGAGTCGAGGATGAGGCCCTGCGAGAGGAGGTCGCTCTTGATGCCGTCGGCGATCTGGTCGCTGAGCTTCTGCCGGTCGTTCATGAGCTGCTCGACGGTGAGCGTCGCCACGACGCCACGCAGGGCGCCCTCGAGCTGCTCGGTGGTGAACTGCTCGATCGCCCCGTCCTGCGAGAGGAAGCGCTCGGCCGCGCGGCGGACGAGCTCGGGGTCGGATCCGATCTTGACGAGCGCGACACCGCTGACGTTCACCGTCACACCGGTGGACGACTGGGCCGTCGGCTCCATCTTGATCTGACGGGCCCGCAGCGAGATCATCTCGGCGCGTTGCGTGAGCGGGTTCACGAGGGCTCCGCCGCCCGTGATCACCGAGATGCGCGAGGAGGCGCCGTCGGCTCCCTTCTGGCTCTTTCCGACGACGACAAGCGCCTGGTCGGCCTTGGCGACCTTGTACCAAGCACGCACCATGATGAGCAGGAAGACCAGCAGGATGATGACGGCCACGACGGCGATCCCGACGATCACCAGCGCGCCTCCGGCGGCGAGAATATCCACGAGCACTCCACTTTCTGTGTGGGGGTTATGTCCTTCGACCGTACCGGGTGGCCGCCGGCACACGTCGGGCTATCCCGATGTCGGGGCGGATGCCGGGGGCCCTAGGCTCGGGGCATGACCACGCCCCCGCCGCAGCCGCCGTATCCGGCCGCCCCGCAGCCGCTCAACCCGTCCGACGAGAAGATGTGGGCGACCCTCATCCACGTCGGCGGCATCTTCTTCGGATTCCTGCCCGCCCTCATCGGCTACGTCGTGCTGAAAGACCGCGGTCCGTTCGTGCGCGCCCACACGGCCACCGCGCTGAACTTCCAGCTGACGCTCGTCATCGCCGAGATCGTCGGCTGGATCCTCGTGATCTTCCTCATCGGCTTCGTGATCCTCGCCGCGGTCTACGTGCTGCGCATCGTGTTCTCGATCATCGCGGCCCTCAAGGCGAACCGGGGCGAGTGGTACACCTACCCGCTCAGCATCGCGTTCGTGCGCTGAGCCGCCGGTAGAATCGACGGATGCCGCCCGCTGGCGGCATCCGCGATTTCTCGCACTCCCGCACACGACCATTTGGAGCCACCTGTGGCCGAGCAGTCCCGTCTCGACAAAATCATCGCCCTCGCCCGCCACCGCGGCTTCGTGTTCCAAGCGGGCGAGATCTACGGCGGTTCGCGTTCGGCGTGGGATTACGGCCCCCTCGGCACCGAGCTGAAGGAGAACATCCGCCGGCAGTGGTGGCAGACCTTCGTCCGCGGCCGCGGCGACATGGTGGGCCTCGACTCGTCGGTGATCCTCCCCAAGCGCGTGTGGGAGGCATCCGGTCACATCGCCACCTTCACCGACCCGCTCGTGGAGTGCCTGCAGTGCCACAAGCGCTTCCGCGCCGACAACCTCATCGAGGACTTCGAGGCGCGCAAGGGTCGTCCGGCCGAGAACGGCCTCGCCGACATCCCGTGCCCGAACTGCGGCACGAAGGGGCAGTACACCGAGCCGAAGGCGTTCTCGGGCCTCGTGAAGACCTACCTCGGTGTCGTCGACGACGAGTCGGGCCTGTACTACCTGCGCCCGGAGACGGCGCAGGGCATCTTCGTGAACTTCTCGAACGTGCTCACCGCGTCGCGTAAGAAGCCGCCGTTCGGCATCGGCCAGGTCGGCAAGGCGTTCCGCAACGAGATCACGCCGGGCAACTTCATCTTCCGGACGCGCGAGTTCGAGCAGATGGAGATCGAGTTCTTCACTCCGCCCGCTGACGCGCAGGAGTGGTTCGAGCACTGGGTCGCCGCGTGCTGGGACTGGTTCACCGACCTCGGCATCGATCCCGAGAACATGCGTCAGTTCGACGTGCCCGAACACGAGCGCGCGCACTACTCCGCCGGCACGATCGACTTCGAGTACCGCTTCGGCTTCCCCGGCAAGGAGTGGGGCGAGCTGATGGGTGTCGCCAACCGCACCGACTTCGACCTCAAGAGCCACACCGAGGCATCCGGTCAGTCGCTGACCTTCTTCGACCAGGGCTCGGGCGAGCGCTACATCCCCTACGTCATCGAGCCGTCGTTCGGTCTGACGCGCTCGATGATGGCGTTCCTGGTCGACAGCTACCGCGAGGAGGAGGTGCCGAACGCGAAGGGCGGCACCGACACCCGCACCGTGCTGAAGCTCGATCCGCGCCTCGCGCCGGTCAAGGTCGCCGTGCTGCCGCTGAGCCGCAACGAGAACCTGTCGCCGCTCGCGCGCGAGGTCGCCGACACGCTGCGCGCCCAGACCTGGAACGTCGATTTCGACGACGCCGGGGCGATCGGTCGCCGCTACCGTCGCCAGGACGAGATCGGCACGCCGTTCTGCGTCACGGTCGACTTCGATTCGCTCGAGGACCGCGCCGTCACCGTGCGCGACCGCGACACCATGGCGCAGGAGCGCATCGCGCTCGATGCCCTGGTGCCCTACCTCGCC
>JACEFY010000153.1 GCA_016807485.1 Stenotrophomonas maltophilia
TTCTCGCCCCTGGCATCGAGGTGTCACCCCGGCACGACTCGAATCGACCTAGAGGTGCGCGAGCGCCACCCGGATGCGAGCGCCATCCAGAGAGGAAGAGGCGCAGAGGATGCCGGCGCCCGAACAGGTGGCGCATCTGCACCTCTCAGCGCCCAGCAGGGGTGCGCGAGCGCCATCCATTTCTCGCCCCTGGCATCGAGGTGTCACCCCGGCACGACCCACCTCGCCCGAGAGGTGCACGAGCGACATCCAGATGAGCAAGAGGCCCCAAGTATGCCGGTGCCCGCGCCGACGGCGCATCTGCACGCCTCAGCTCGCCCGAGGGGTGCGCGAGCGCCATCCATTTCCCATCCCTGGCCTTGAGGTGTCACCCCGGCACGACCCACCTGGCCCGAGGGGTGCGCGAGCGCCACCCAATCCCCAGCTCTCGCCGCGCGCGCAAGAAGTTGACGCAGATCGCGGCCTCGAGCCCTGGTAACCGCGATTCGCGCCACCGAAACGACCGCGCGACCGCGCGGCCGCGAGCGCGACTCAGCTGAGGCCGCTGTAGACGTGCAGGCCCTTGAAGAACATGTTCACGATCGTGAAGTTGAACATCACGGCCGAGAAGCCGATGATCGACAGCCACGCCGACCGCGTGCCGCGCCAGCCGCGGGTCGCGCGGGCGTGGATGTAGCCGGCGTAGAGCACCCAGATCACGAAGGTCCAGACTTCCTTCGTGTCGAAGCCCCAGTAGCGGCCCCACGCGTCGTTGGCCCAGATGGATCCGGCGATGAGGGTGAAGGTCCAGAAGATGAAGCCGATGATCGCGAACCGGTAGGCGAGCGACTCGAGCACGTCCGCGGAGGGAAGGGTCCGCACGAAGCGCGGCACGCCCCGAGTGGCGACGGATGCCGCGACGCCGTCCTCGACCGACTCCCGCGCCGCGGCCGCCGCCTCGCGGCGCGCCTGCAGCAGCTGCAGCACCGACAGCGCGAACGCGAGCGCGAACAGCGCGGTCGCAAGCGACGCGACGAAGACGTGGATGACGAGCCAGACGCTCTTGAGCGGATCGGCGAGCGGCACGACGACGGTGTAGAACCAGATGGCGGTCGCCGCGAGGAGCACGATCACGAGCCCGGTGATGAAGGTGCCGAGGAAGCGCAGGTCGTAGCGCAGGAGGACGACGAGGTAGACCGCGACGATCAGCATGGTGCCGGTGAGGGCGAACTCGTACATGTTCGACCACGGCACGCGTCCGGCCGCGAGGCCGCGGGTGATGTCGGCGGCGACGTGGAAGAGGAACCCGAGCACCGTCATCGAGGTGCCGATGCGCGCCCACACGTAGCGGCGGCGATCGCCGAGCGACGCCTCGAGGTCGGATTGCGCCCGCGCCTCCTGCGCGCGGACGTCGGAGACGGTCTCGATGCCGCCGGCGGCCACGAGCTCGCGCGCGGGGACGGCATCCTTCGCGCGCACCGCGAGGTCGGACCGCCGCGCAAGGTCGATCGCGTACGCGATGAAGGCCAGCGTGTAGATCCCGACCGCGGTCCACAGCAGGAGCACGGAGATGTCGTCGAGCTGCAATCCGGTCTCAGGCATGGCGTCCAGTCTACGCGCGGGGGGTCGTGGGAGAGGCGGGCAGCGACGCCCCGTGCGTGCGGACGAGATCGGCGACCGCCGCAGCGATCACCGGGTCTTCGCCGCGCGCGAGCCCGGCGTACTCGAGGGTCAGCACGCCGTCGCCGGGTGTCGCCTTGACCCACATCCGGCGGCGCGGGATGAACAGCGCGGCGAGCAGTCCGAGGAGGGCGAGCACCGCGAACGCGAGCACGAACGGAGCGCCGACATCGCGGTGCACCGACAGCGACACGTACCGCTTCACCTGTTCGGCGGCGCCGTTCGCCGTCGCATCCTCGAAGGTGATCGTCCCGAGGCCGTCGGGAAGGTCGACCGTCTGGCCGGGCTCCAGCTCGAGCGCCTTCGTGCCGCTGTCGCCGCCGGCGAGCTGGGTCATGCCGGTGGGGTCGAGCGCGTACACGTTGCGCGCGGTGCCGTCGTCGATGCCGAGGTCTCCCGCGTACACCCAGAGCGTCAGAAGCGGATTGGCCAGCGACGGGTACGCCGATGTGAGGGCGCCCGTGTGGAGGGTGGCCGCCGTCGGATAGAGGAAGCCGACGAGGCCCAGCTGCTCGGCCATGCCGTCGGGCACCTTGACGACGCCCTGCGAGGTCATGTTCGCGTCCTGCGGAAGGAACTCGACGTCTTCGCGGAAGACGACCTCGCCGTCGGCGTTGCGCACGGTGATCGTGGGCGCGTAGCCGTTGCCCATGAGGTAGACGCGATCGCCCGTCACGTCGAGCGGATGGTTGACCCGCACGACGCCCTTCTCGGGGCTCTGCCCGGGCTCGGTGACCGTGACGTTCGCGGCGAAGCCTCCGGCCATCCCCTGGCCGGCCTCGCCGACGGGGACGTAGCTGACCTCGAAGCTGTCGAGCGTGATCGCGTACGGGGAGAGCGCGTTCGTGTCGACGAACCGACCGGGGTTGAAGGAGGTGTACCCGAGGCCCAGCGAGTTGACGAAGCTGTCGCCCTCGACGATGACCGTCTGGCCCGTGTAGGTGAGTCCCCCGCCGATGCCGACGGCCAGCAGCACGCCGACGAGGGCGCCGTGGAAGACGAGGTTGCCCGTCTCACGCGCGTAGCCGCGCTCGGCCGACACCGACCATGCGCCGCGCCCGTCGTAGCGTTCGACGCGGTATCCGGCCTTCTTCAGCTGCGTCTCGGCGAGGTCGACAGCCTGTGCGGCGGCGGTGGCGGCATCCACGCCCGCGGGCAGCTCGCGCACGACCTCAACGTGATCGTCGAGCCGGTTCAGGCGTGCGGGGGTGCGCGGTGGCCGCGCCCGGAGGGCTTTCCAGTGATGCTTCGTCCGCGGGATCACGCAGCCGATGAGCGAGATGAACAGCAGGATGTAGATCGCCGAGAACCACGCCGACGAGTACACGTCGAACAGCTGCAGGTGATCGAGGATCGGGTACAGGTCGGGGTTGTTGGTCTTGTACTGCGCGACGCCGTTGGGATCGGCCGTGCGCTGCGGCACGATCGACCCCGGGATCGCCGCGATCGCGAGCAGCAGCAGCAGCACGAGGGCGGTGCGCATACTCGTGAGCTGACGCCATCCCCAGCGCAACCAGCCGGTGAACCCCAGCTTCGGCTGGGCGATGCCGTCGGCGGATGCCGGCGCCGCGTCGGCATGGTCGGACGGACGCAGCGGCTCGGAGCCGTCGGTCTCGCCTGTCAGGTCAGAGCGGGAGGACGACACCGCCGATCACCCCCGTGAGCTGCGACATGACCGCGGTCCAGAGGCCCGTCACCATGAGCACACCGAGCACGATCAGCAGAACGCCGCCGATCACGTTCACGGCGCGGATATGCCGGCGCAGGAATGCGACCGAGCGGGTGGCCCAGCCGAAGCCCACGGCGAGAAGCACGAAGGGGATGCCGAGGCCGAGCGAGTAGGCGATCGCGAGCACGACGGCGCGCCACGGGTCGCCCTGCGCGAACGAGACCGAGAGGATCGCGGTGTAGGTCGGGCCGATGCACGGCGCCCAGCCGATGCCCATCGCAATGCCGAGGAGCGGCGCGCCGACGAGCCCGAGGCCCTGGCGCACCTGCGGCTTGAACGTGCGCTGGGCGAACCCGAAGACGCCGAGGAAAACGAGCCCCATGATGATCACGACGACCCCGAGCACCCGCGTCAGCACGTCGCCGTACTGCAGGAAGAACCTCCCGGCGGTGCCGGCGAGCACGCCCATCGCGACGAAGACGACGGTGAACCCCGCGATGAAAAGAGCGACGCCGGCGACGAGGCGCCCGCGACCGGTGGGCGCGGTGCGCGAGGCGGATGCCGGTCGGGCACCGGTGCCCGCGGGGCCCGCCGCGCCGCCGAGGAACCCGAGGTAGCCGGGCACGAGCGGCAGCACGCAGGGTGAGGCGAAGGAGATGAGACCGGCGAGCATGGCGATCGGGACGGCGAGCCAGAGCGCGCCGTCGATCACCACCTGGTTCACGATTGCTCCGCGGCGACGTCGGTCACGATCGTCGTGAGGATCGACTCACTCTCGACCTGACCGATGAAGCGCGCGGCGACGCGGCCCTGTCCGTCGAGGACGAGCGTGATCGGCACGGCCTGCAGCGGCGTCCACGCGGCGAAGGCGAGCTTGAGTGCGGCATCCTCCTTCGCGAGGAGGGACGGATACGAGATGCCGTAGGTCTGCTCGAACGCGGTCGCCTGTTCGGGGCCGTCGTAGATGTTGACCCCGAGGAAGTTCGCGCCCGTCTTCTGCGCCGCCCCTTCGAGCGTCGGCGCCTCGGCGCGGCACGGGCCGCATCCGGCGTACCAGAAGTTCAGCACCAGCACTTCGCCGGCGTAGTCGGCACTCGAGATGGTCGACCCGTCGACCGCCGTCCCGGTGAACTCGACGGCCGCGCCGCGCTCGTCGGTCTTGATCTCCTGGACGCTGCCGTCACCGGAGATGAACCCGGTGTCGCCGCCCTGCTGGTACGAGTCGATGAGTCCGTCGTTCTCGCTCGTGCACGCCGCGAGCCCGAGTGCGGCGACGAGGATGAGCGCGGATGCCAGCGGCCTTCTCATACCGCCCCCACATCGATCGCACCCGCGACGGCGGCGGGCTCGGCGTAGTCGACCTCGCGCCACCGGTCGCCGTCGAGCTCGAAGCTCGTCACCGACGACAGCGCGCACCGGCGCCTCCGCGGGTCGTGACGCAGCGGTTCGCCGGCGACGGCGAGGTGCGTGATCCAGATGGGCAACTGGTGCGAGACGATCACGGCGTCGCCGGATGCCGTGGACTCCCACGCGGCGCGCATCGCGGCATCCATCCGGTCGACCACCTGCAGGTACGGTTCGCCCCAGCTCGGCACCGACGGCCGGGCGAGATGGCGCCAGTTGAGCGGATTGCGCAGGGCACGCTGCATGCGCTGACCCTCGAAGACGTTCGTGGGCTCGATCACCCGATCATCGAGCAGCGGGGCGAGTCCGAAGAGCTCGGTGAACGGCTCCGCCGACTCCCGGGTGCGCTGCAGCGGCGAGGCGATGAGGGCCGTGACGGGCCGCCCCGATCTCTCGACGTGGCGGGCGGCATCTTTCGCCATGTGGCGCCCGGCCTCGCTCAACCGGAACTCCGGGAGACGCCCGTAGAGCACGCGATCGGGGTTGAAGACCTCCCCGTGGCGCACGAGGTGGAGGCGGTCGGCGGGCACCCTGCAAGTCTACGTGGGCGCCGTCTGTGGTCGGGCTGAGAGCGCGCCTCAGACCGGGTCGGCGTCGGGGCGCCGCGCCCGCAGCTGACGCACCCGGGCCACGATGAACCAGATGATCGCGGCGAGGGTGGCGGCGATCACGACGTACTGCAGGAACTCGGCGTAGGTCTCCACGATGTGCCACGACTCGCCGAGGAAGAACCCGGCGAGCACGAACACGGAGTTCCACACGAGGCTGCCGGCGAGCGAGAGGAGCCCGAAGCGCCAGAGCGGCATGCGGGTGACACCTGCGGGGATGGAGATAAGGCTGCGGAAGATCGGGATCATCCGCCCGAAGAAGACGGCCTTGCCGCCGTGGCGGGAGAACCACGCGACCGTGCGGTCGACGTCTTCGACGTGGATGAGCGGAATCTTCACCGCAATCGCACGGAGCCGGGAGAGGCCGAGCCACGCGCCGATGCCGTAGAGCAGGAGCGCCCCGACGACCGAGCCCGCCGTCGTCCAGGCGAGGGCTTCGACGAGGGTGAAGCTGCCGCGGCTGGCCGCGAGCCCCGCCATCGGCAGGATCACCTCGCTCGGCAGCGGCGG
>JACEFY010000154.1 GCA_016807485.1 Stenotrophomonas maltophilia
CGCCCTCCGCGGTGGGCGCACGATGTCGGTGGGGTTCGTCATGTCGGACGATGCCGACGACGACACCGCCGAGCGACGTGCCCTGCGCCGCACGCGGCAGCTGAATGCCCTCGTGCGCGCCTCCGCGGCGCACGGATTCGCCGTGACGGTCCTCCCCGACTCCCGGCCCGATCTCGTCCAGGGTGCGCAGATCGATGTGCTCTACTTCCCCGATCCGGCCGACGACCGCGCGGTCCTGCGCGAGGCGGTGGCCCGCGGTGTGCCGGTCGTTGCCAACGACCTCTACATCGCGGGGGCGGCGGGCCTCAGCATCCGGACGGGCTACGACTCGGCCGTCCGCGCCGCCCTGAGCCTGCTCGCAGACGCGGGCGCCGAGCGCATCGGCCTCCTCGTGGACGAGAGCGAAGTGCCGCGCGACCAGATCGGCGAGAGCGCGTACCTCGCCTGGACCGCCGTCCGCGCGCGCACCCCGATCGTGGCCCGGGTCGACGCGGGTCGCCGCCGGCTCGCCCGGGAGGTGCGGGCGCTGCTCGACGCCGGCGCCGACGCGATCTTCTCGTTCTGCGAGGAGGGCCCGGAGATCTACCTCCAGCTCGAGGCGACCGGGCAGGTGATCCCCCGCGATCTGCAGCTGGTCGCGCTGTGCACGACCGACTGCGCGCTCAACGACCGTCTCGGGGTCACGCACGTGTGCGTGCATCCCGAGCTGGCGGCCGAGACGATGTTCGCCCGCCTCGGCGAGGTCGCGGGGTCAGAACCGCGCGTTGTCGACCTGCCGTGGGAGATCGTGCGCGGGTCGACGACCCGCTAGAACTCGCCGTAGACCTCGCGGGTGTTGGCGGCGAGCTGCGTGCAGAACTCCGCCAGATCCACTCCGAGCTCGTCGGCCATGAACCGCACCGTCACCGGGATGAGATACGGCGCGTTCGGCCGACCGCGCAGCGGCGTGGGCGTGAGGAACGGTGCATCCGTCTCCACCAGGATCCGCTCGAGCGGGGTCACGGCGAGCGCGTCGCGCAGGTTCTGCGCGTTCTTGAAGGTGACGTTGCCGGCGAAGCTCAGCCAGTAGCCCCGGTCGGCCGCGATCCGGGCCATCTCCGCATCACCGGAGAAGCAGTGGAAGACGGTCCGCTCCGGTGCGCCGACGCGCGCGAGGGTCTCCAGCACGGCGTCGTGCGCGTCGCGGTCGTGGATCTGCATCGCGATGTCGTGCTTCTTCGCGAGCGCGATGTGGGCCTCGAAGCTCTCGATCTGCGCCGGGATGCCGCCTGGCTCCGTCCGGAAGAAGTCGAGGCCGGTCTCGCCGATGGCGCGCACCCGCGGCTGGGCGGCGAGCTCGTCGATCGCGACGATCGCCTCACCGAGCATGCCGCGCTCGGCATATGCCGGCGCCTCGTTGGGGTGGATCGCGACGGCGGCGAGCACTCCCGCGTGGTTCTCGGCCGCCCATGCCGACCATCGACTCGATTCGATGTCACCGCCCGCCTGCACGACTCCGATGATCCCCACCGCGCGTGCCCGCGCGAGGTGGTCGGAGAGGGCCAGGCCCTCGCCGTCCTCGATCTCGAGGTGCGCGTGGTTGTCGTACACCGCGACGGGCAGCGCCTCGGGCGCGGCCGGGTACGAGACGTCGCGCGCCCCCTTCTCGCGCACCCGCACGTACTGCGACGGATCGGTCAGATCCGCCGTGGACCGCTCCATTTCACTCATGCATGTCCCACTTTCGGTCGCTGTGAGGGCTCTAAATCAGCCACATTGGGGACATGCCCTGCCCAGAGTGGGACGAGGCCCGCCCGGAGTGGGACATGACGGATCGGTCACTGCTCGATGCGGGGGAAGAGCGGTGCGAGGGCGTTGACGGTGGTCCCCGGGACGAGAACACCCCAGGAGCCCGCGGCACGGATCGGCTGGTCCTCCAGCCGCCCGTCGTGCCCGAGCGCCTCCCAGAGCGTGCGGGTGGCGACGGGCATGACGGGGCTCAGCAGCACCGCGAGCGCGCGGAGTCCCTCGGCGGCCGTGTAGAGCACGGTGCCGAGTCGGGCGCGCTGGGCGTCGTCCTTCGCGAGGGCCCACGGCTCGTTCTCGGTGATGTAGCCGTTGAGCGCGTCGACGATCGCCCAGATGTGCGAGATCGCCTCATCCGGCCGGAATCGGTCCATCGCCGAGTCGGCCATGACCGCGGCATCCGCGACGATCTTCTGGATGCCGCGATCGTTCTCGGTGTATTCGGCCGGCGGCGGGACGAGCCCGTCGAAGTACTTCTCGATCATCGCGGTCGTCCGCGACGCGAGATTGCCGAAGCCGTTGGCGAGCTCGGCCTGGTAACGCGCCGAGAGGTCTTCCCACGAGAACGAGCCGTCCTGGCCGAACGCGATCGCCGACAGGAAGTAGAACCGGTAGGCGTCGGCGCCGAACACATCGGTGATCTCGGTCGGCGCGATGCCGGTGAGCTTCGACTTCGACATCTTCTCGCCGCCGACCAGCAGCCAGCCGTGCGCGAAGACGCCGCGCGGCACCTCGAGCCCCGCCGCCATCAGCATCGCGGGCCAGATCACCGCGTGGAAGCGCAGGATGTCCTTTCCGACGATGTGGAATGCCGGCCAGCGGCGCGCGAACTGCTCGGGGTCGGTGCCGAAGCCGACGGCCGTCGCGTAGTTCAGGAGCGCGTCGACCCACACGTAGATGACGTGCGAGTCGTCCCACGGCACGCGAATGCCCCAGTCGAACGCGGAGCGCGAGATCGACAGGTCCTTCAGGCCCGACCGCACGAACGAGACGACTTCGTTGCGCGCCGACTCGGGGCGCACGAAGTCGGGCTCGGTCTTGTACAGCTCGAGCAGCCGGTCCTGGAACTCGCTCAGCTTGAAGAAGTAGTTCTTCTCCTGCAGCAGCTCGAGCGGCTTCGAGTGGATGGCGCAGACCTTGAGCCCCTCGAAGGCACCGGTGCCGTCGACGATCTCGGACTCGGGCTTGAACTCCTCGCAGCCCACGCAGTACAGCGCCTCATACTCGCCGGCGTAGATGTAGCCGCGGTCGTACAGGGTCTGCACGAACTGCTGCACCCGCTCCTCGTGCCGCGGCTGCGTCGTGCGGATGAAGTCGTCGTTGGCGACCTCCAGCGTCTCCAGCAGCGGGAACCACGAACCCTCGACGAGCTTGTCGACCCACTCCTGCGGCGTGACGCCGTTGGCCGAGGCGGCCCGCAGCATCTTCTGGCCGTGCTCGTCGGTGCCGGTGAGCATCCAGGTGTCGTCGCCCGCCTGCCGATGCCAGCGCGCGAGCGCGTCGACCGCCACCGTCGTGTACCCGTGCCCGATGTGGGGCAGGTCGGAGGGGTAGTAGATCGGAGTCGTGATGTAGAAGGATCGGCCGGTGCTCACCCGACGATTCTAGGCGCGATGGCCCGTGCCCCCGGGTCGTGTGACGGGCCGGCTCAGGCCGTCTCGCGCACGACGAGCGACGTCGGCAGGACGACGGATGCCACCGGAGCGCCCGCGATGACCTCCAGGAGCATCCCGACCATCGACGCGCTGATCTGCGCCCACGGCTGACGCACGGTGGTGAGGGCGGGGGTGTGGGTCGCCGCGAGGCCCGAATCGTCGAACCCCGCGACCGCGACGTCCTCGGGCACACGCTTGCCCGCACGGCGGAGCGCGGCGATCGCACCGACGGCCATCACATCGCTCGCCGCGAAGACGGCGTCGATGTCGGGAGCGCGGGCGAGGAGCGCGGTCATGGCGGCATCACCCGTCGCCTGCTCGTACGAGCCCTGCTCGACGAGGTCGGGGTCGAACGCGTCGCCCATCTCCTCCTGGAAGCCGACGAGGCGGTAGCGCCCGCCGGGTGTGTCGTTGGGTCCCGTGATGAGGGCGATGCGGCGGTGTCCCCGCTCGATCAGGTAGCGGGTCATCATGCGCGACGAGGCGACCTCGTCGACCGAGACGGTGGGGATGGATGCCGTCTCTCCGAGCGGGATGCCGGTGCAGACGGTGGGCACCCCGGCCGCGACGAGCGAGGCCAGGAGGTGGTCGGACTCGTGCGAAGACACCAGCAGCACGCCGTCGACGTGGCCCGCGCGCACATAGCGCTCGACGTTCGCCTGTTCTTCGGCGGTGTCAGCGATGAGGAGCACGAGCGTCATCGACCGCTCCGCGAGCGCTTCCGTCGCGCCGCGCAGCAGGAGGGCGAATGTGGGGTCGGAGAAGAGGAGGTGCTGCGGCTCGGTCAGCAGGAACGCGAGCGAGTTGGCACGCCCCGTCGCGAGCGCCCGTGCCGCGTGGTTGGCGGTGTACCCGGTCACCCGGATCGCCTCTTCGACGGCGGCGCGGGCGTCGGGCGACACCCAGTGCCCGCCGTTGATGACGCGCGAGACGGTGCCGTACGACACCCCGGCGACGGCCGCGACGTCGCGGATCGTCGGTTTGCGGGAAGTGTCTGCCGATGCCACGACCGCGACTCTATCGCGCATCGGTTTGATATCGTGTGGTCTGACCACGAAATCTGTGACCGGTCACAGTTGAGTAACGAAGCCATTCCGCGGCCCGACGGCGTCGTAGGCTTGACGGGGAAGCTGTGACCGGTCACAGCCCCGAGTCACGGACAACGAGGAACCGAACCGATGAACGTCACCGCGTCGACAGAGACGACCGTGACCCTTTCGTTGTCGAAAACGTACGACCCCCTGCTGACAACGGTCGCCGTCCCCGGCACGCTGAGAGCAACGCACGGCGAAGCTGCCGCGCCTGGCTCGACGCCGACGGGGTGACGGTCCGCGGAAGCATCCCCACCCGTCCCGGGGCAGTCCCCCGGGGCACCGCACCTAGAGATACACCCACCACGGAAGGAAGATCCATGCGCAAACTGGGCATCGGTGTCGCCGCCCTTGCGGCGTCCACCCTCTTGCTGGCCGGCTGCTCGGGCAGCACGACCCCGGCCGCAAGCGAGACCGACGAGGCGATCGACGCGAGCGGCGTCACCCTCACGATCTGGACCGACGAGAACCGCAAGCCGGCCATCGAGGCGGCCGCGAAGACCTTCGAGGAGGAGACGGGCGGCAAGATCGAGCTCGTCCAGAAGAACTTCGAGGACATCCGCACCGACTTCATCAACCAGGTGCCGACCGGCAACGGCCCCGACATCACCGTCGGCGCCCACGACTTCCTCGGCTCCTTCGTCGAAGCCGGTGTCATCGACACCGTCGACCTGGGCGATGCCGCCTCGCAGCTCGAGCAGGTCGCGATCGACGCGTTCACCTACGACGGCCAGGTGTACGGCTTCCCGTACGCGCTCGAGTCGATCGCGCTCATCCAGAACACCGACCTCGTCGGCGAAGACGCTCCGGCCACCTTCGACGACATGATCGCCGCCGCGAAGGCCGCGGGCGCCGAGCGCCCGTTCGTCATCAACACCGGTGGCCAGACCGGTGACGCGTACACGATGTACGGCTTCCAGACGTCGTTCGGCGCTCCGGTGTTCGTGCAGGACGCATCCGGCTCGTACACGACCGAGGTCGGCATGGGCGGCGACGCCGGCACGGCATTCGCCACCTGGCTCGGCGCGCACGGCGAGACCGGCACCGGCGACATCTCGACGACGATCGACTACGACACCAACAACGAGCTGTTCGCCTCGGGCAAGGCCGCGTACACGATCCAGGGCCCCTGGGCCGTGGAGGCGCTGACGGCGCAGGGTGTCAAGATCAAGGTCAACCCGATCCCGTCCGCCGGCACCGACAAGGCCGCGCCGTTCGTGGGCGTGCAGGGCTTCTACGTGAGCTCGCAGAGCAAGAACGCGCTGGTCGCCCAGCAGTTCCTGACGCAGTACCTGGCCACCGACGAGGCGCAGC
>JACEFY010000155.1 GCA_016807485.1 Stenotrophomonas maltophilia
GAGGGAGGCGTGTCGTCGTTCGGGTGCAGCACGGGTTGGTCGATCTGCTTCGTGACCTGCGCCGGGTCGACCGCCAGCATGAGCAGCGCGATGATCACGAGCGTCGCGATGAACGAGACGCCGGCGACCACGAGCGAGACGACCACGACATGGGCGCGCTGAACGTCGTCGAGGTCTTGGAAGAACCCCATCGCGACGAGAGTGATGGCGCCCGCGAACACCGCGGCAGCGAACGCGAAGCCCAGCAGCTGCACGGGCTTCATCAGGTCGCGTCGGGTGGGTCGCTGCTCGCTCATACGGACTCTCCTACGGGACGGTCGGTGGGCGGCGCGACGGATGCCGGGGGCACGGCGTGCGGCGAGAAGCCCGCGATGCCGAGGAACACCGCGACGATCGCCGCGTAGCCGCCGAAGATGCCCACGCCGATCGCGATGCCGCTCAGCGTGAACGATCCGGCCTCGTCGATGACGTAGTCCAGGCGGTAGGCGGGGTTCACGACGAGGAGGCCGATGCCGAGGGCGATCGTGACAGCGCCGACGAGCACACCGTCGCGCGCCTCCGGCACGCCTCGGCGACGCCCATGGATGCCGAAGGCGAGCTCGGCGACGCCCGTAGCCAGCGCCCACACGATCACGACGGCGAAGAACAGGGTGGTCGAGCGGATCCCGGGAAGCCCCCCGATCATGCCGGCGACGAGCGTCAGCACACCGACGAGCACGGGAGCCGCGCGACCGCCGCGGGGGTAGGCGAGCCCCGCACCGATCAGCAGGACGAGCGCGGTCGCGATGGCCCATCCGCTGAAGACGGCAAGCCCGACCTCCGCGGAATGATCGGCCGAGA
Source organism: Stenotrophomonas maltophilia (assembly GCA_016807485.1). Taxonomy (GTDB): domain Bacteria; phylum Actinomycetota; class Actinomycetes; order Actinomycetales; family Microbacteriaceae; genus Microbacterium. The sequence continues at coordinate 841 of JACEFY010000155.1, forward strand.
AGGTGATCATGATCGCCGCGACGGCAGCGAACAGGGCGCGTCCGAGCTGCGCATGGCGCACCTCGAAGGTGCGGGCGGGCGCTTCAGACACGCCCCCCAGTCTAAGCCGCGCCGCACCCGCCGCCGACGGTGGAGGGTGAGCTACCCGGCGGCCTTCTTCACGAGGGCGCGCAGCTTCTTCTCCACCGCGGCGGTGACCTCGATCACGGCGAACGACGTCGCCCACATCTCGCCGTCGTCGAGGTGCGCGTCCTCCTGGAAGCCGACCGTGCCGTAGCGGGCTCCGAACTTCGCCGCCGGCTGGTAGAACACGACGACCTTGCCGTCTCGGGCGTACGACGGGAAGCCGTACCAGGTCTTGTGCTGGAGGTCGGGGGCCTCGTCGATGACGATGCGGTGGAGTGCCGTCGCGACCTCGCGGTCGGTGCCGGTGAGCGCGTCGATCGCCTCGACGCACGCCTCGGCCTCTTTCGCGAGCTTCGCCGCGCCCTTGAGGCCCTTCGTGCTGCGCATCTCGTCGGCGCGCTGCTTCATCGCGGCGCGTTCGTCGGCGCTGAACCCGCTCTTCGTGTCAGCCATGGTGGTGTCCTTTGTTCTCCTGGAGTCGGATGAGGTTGCCGGCCGGGTCGCGGAAGGCGGCGTCGCGCACGCCGTAGTCCTGTTCCATCGGCTCCTGCACGATGTCGGCGCCCGACGCCTCGACGGCCGCGAATGCGCTGTCGAGGTCGTCGGTGGCCAGGTTCACGCCGAAGTAGCTGCCCTTCGCGATGAGCGCGAGCAGCGTCTGCCGCTCCTCCTCCGACACGTCGTGTCCGACGCCCGGCGGATGCAGCACGATCGCCGTGTCCGGCTGACCGGCGGGGCCGACCGTGATCCACCGCATCTGCTCGTAGCCGACGTCGAGGCGCACCTCGAAGCCGAGCGCGTCTCGGTAGAAGGCCACGGATGCGTCGGCATCGGTGTGCGGGAGGAAGCTCGAGTGGATGGTGATGTCCATGTCGATCACGATAGGGCCGAGGGTTCCCACCGCGCTTCTCGATTCCTGATCGGTCGGGTGAGCTGGCGGGCGATGCAGGGCGGCATCCCCTCGCGGAACGGCGCCCCCCGCGTGCGGTAGACCCGCGGGGAGACCCCGACCAGCTCGCTGAACCGCGTGCTGAACGTGCCGAGCGACGAGAACCCGACCGCGAAGCCGGCTTCGGTCACGGTGTGGTCGCCGCGACGCAGCAAGGTCATGGCGCGCTCGATGCGGCGGGTCATGAGGTAGGAGTAGGGCGGTTCGCCGTAGGCCCGCACGAACTGCCGGCTCAGATGTCCGGACGAGAGGTGCACGCCGGCGGCGAGCTGCTCGAGGTCGAGCGGCTCGGCGTAGTGCCGGTCGATGCGGTCGCGGACGCGCCGCATGAGCACGAGGGTGTCGAGACCCGCCGGGCTCATGGGCGCCTCATCCCCGCAGGGCCTCGATGACCCGCAGTACCTCGAGCGTGCGCTGCTGGTCGGGGGCCGCCTCGGCCTCGCCCCGGACGAGCGCGGCGAAACGACCGACCTCGTAGGCCATGTTGTTGTCGGCGCCGTCGATGCGACGCTCGTCGGTCGTGCCGTCGAGGCGCGTGAGCGCGACGTGCCGGGGCTGGGTGATCTCGTCGATGGTGAGGGTGCCGGTCTCGCCCTGGATCTCATTCGGGCGGGCGGAGAACCCGATCTTGGAGAACGCGAGCTGCGCCACCATCCCGGGGTAGGTCAGCGTCGCCGCACCGGCACCGTCGGCGCCGGTCGCGATGGTCACGAGACCGCCGGCGACCGCGGTCGGCGTGCCGAAGAGGTCGATGAGCGCCGAGAGCGGGTAGACGCCGAGGTCGAACGCCGCGCCGCCCGCGAGCGCCGGGTCGAAGATGTTGGGGGTCTCGCCCGCGAGCACAAGGTCGTATCGCGCGGAGCGCTGGCACTGGGCGAAGGAGACGAGCCGCACGGTGCCCACTTCGGGCAGCAGCTCGCGCACGGCCGCCATCCCCGGGTCGTAGACGTTGCGCATGCCCTCGAAGACGACGACGCCCCGCGCGGATGCCGCATCCGCCAGCGCCGCGAACTCCGCCGCCGTCGGGGTCGCGGGCTTCTCGAGGAACACGTGCACCCCGGCATCGATCGCCCGGCGCGCCTGGTCGGCGTGGGCGCCGTTGGGCGAACCCACGTACACGGCGTCGATGTCGCCCGAGCGGAGGAGTGCGTCGAGATCGTCCGAGACGACGGCGACGCCCACGCGGTCGGCGAAGGCGCGACCGCGGTCGAGGTCGCGCGAGAAGACGACGTCGACCCGGATGCCGTCGTTCTGCCGCACGGCGTCGATGAACCGCTCGGTGATGGCGCTGGTCCCGATGGTGGCGAGTCTGATCACGCTGCAACGATATCCATCCCGGCCGGGGCCGTCACCGTCTGCACGTCCGGGCTCAGGCCGGAGGCCGCCCGACGGCGCGTTCGTTCCGCCGCGCGTAGGCGGCGGCGCTCTGACTCGACAGGGCGAGCAGGATGAGCACGTCGAGGGCGAGCGCGTAGAGCGTCCCGGCGAGGCCGAGCGAGCCGCCGCGGGCGACCCACGCGGCGAACGCCGACCCGATGTCGATCGTCGCGATGATCATCACGAGCACCCGCGCGAGGTTCTGCCCCGTGTAGATCAGGATGGCGAGCGCCACCTGGATCACCACCACGACCGCGCCCGCAACGGCGGCAGCAGCGCGAGCCGGGTCCTCGATGCCGGGCAGCACCGTCGTCGGCAGCACCCCCGCCCGTTGCAGAGCGACGTCCCCTCCCGTCCAGGCCATCACGAGCGCGAAGGCGCCGAAGAGCGCCCGCAGGAGCACGAGGGCCGCTCCGGTCGTGGTCGTCGCCGGTCGGGGCAGGTCGGGATCGAACCGTGTCGGAGCGAGCAGCCCCGCGGCGGGCTCGTAGGCGGCACGCTTGCGCGGCATCCCGTCGCTCATCGGACCGCCTCCGCGGCGACCGGCGCCGCACGCAGATCGACGATGGGAAGGTCGCCGTCGGTGCGGATCGAGTCGCCGCCGCCGTTGCGCGCGTGGTAGCCCGTGGAGAAGTCCGCGATCACCTCGATGTGCGCGGCGGGGACGGCACCGCGCACCGTCGCGACGATGTGGTCGCGCTCGACGTCGGTGTCGGCGTCGATCTTGTGGGTCACCTGCAGGGTGAACAGCGACAGCCCGACCGACGTGTCGAACGTCCCCGCGGCGAGCCACTCGACGCGGCGGCCGCCGGGCAGGAGCCATCCGTCGGGACACTTCCAGAACCGCACGTGGTGCCGCTGCGCGGGATTGCCGTCGACCTCCTGCTGGTAGGCGAAGTCCTGCTGGCGCCCGAAGAGGAACAGCGGGCTCACCGGCGCCTCGTGGTACGAGACGCGGCGGAGGGTGGAGGAGATGATCCGGATGCTGGAGCCCAGCGTCACCGGGTCGGCGCGGGTCCACGCGGCCGTCTCCATCGCGGTCGTGATCTGCTCCTCCGACCCCATGAACGCCAGGTTCACGGGGTCGCCGAGCAGTCCGTCGCTCGTGCGGGTGCGTCCGATGAAGTAGTCGGGGACGTAGACGGTGGTGAGGATGCGGTGGATCCGCGGCAGCACGAGATAGGCGAGCAGCACCCAGAAGGCGATCGCGAACAGCACGCCCCACCAGCCGACCACGAACGTCTCGGTGAAGCTGAGCACGGCGAGCCAGACGGCCGCGAGCCCGGCGACCACGAAGAAGAACCAGTCGAGCGCTGCTCCGCGCGAGTAGCGGCGGCCCTCCGCACCCGCCACGGTGGTCAGTTCCCGCCGAGGAACTCGATCGCCGCGGCGCGGAAGACGCGCGACCCGGGGGCGTTGAAGTGGTGCCGATCGGGGATTTCGACGAAGCGCCCCTGCGGGCACGCCGCCGCCAGGGTCTTGGATCCTTCGATGATCGCGTCGAGCGAGCCGGTCGCGAACATCACGGGCTGCTGCGGGGCGTGCGCCGGGTCGGGGTCGACGGTGCGGGAGGCCCGCATCCCGCCGGCGATCGCGAGGAGCGCCCGCAGGTCGTTGCCGGGAACGCGTTCGGTCAGGGCGATGTAGTTCTGCGTGACTTTGTCGGTGACGGGGGTGCCGTCCTCGACGTACGCGCGCACCTGCTCGATGTCCAGGCGCGCGAGCGGGATGCCGTCGGGCACGCCGCCGAGCACCGCCTTGGGGATGCGGGGCGCGATGTCCTGGCGCACCTCCCAGCCGACGCGGGCGCCCAAGGAGTAGCCGACGTAGAAGGCCTCGTCGACGAGGTAGGTATCGAGCATGCCTTCGACGTCGCCGGCGAGCTGCCGCAGATCGTAGTCGCGCGCTTCGTGCGGCTTGTCGCTCGCCCCGTGCCCTCGCTGATCGAGCGCGAGCACCCGATACCCGGCGCGCAGCAGATCGCGCACCCAGCCGGTGCTCACCCAGTTGTCGCGCGTCGACGACGCGAACCCGTGGACGACGACGACCACGGGGTCGGCGTCGTCACCCCACGAGTATGTCGCGACGCGGTGCCCTTCGCCGACCATGATGTACTGCGGGTCGGGCATCTCGGTCAACTGCTGCAGGGGGGAGCTCACCCGTCGATTCTGCCGCGTTCGCGCGGCCGCGGCATCCCTCAGTCCTGAACGGTGATCTCTTTCCAGAACGCGACGTATCCGCTGAAGTCCTTGCCCACCCGGTCGAAGGCGGTCGGGTACGGATGCGGGTAGGCCCACGCGCGATCCGCGAGCGTCTTCTCGCCGTCCTGCACCGAGTAGTACTGGCACTCGCCCTTCCACGGGCAGGTGTACGGCGTGGGGCTCTCGCTCAGGAGATCCCACTGCACACTCGACGGCGGGAAGTACCAGTTGCCCTCGATCGAGATGAGGTCGTCTTTCGCCGCCTCGGCCACCACCGTGTCACCCAACATCGCGCGCATGTGCGCCTCCTTCTGTCCGGGTCCAGGCTCGCGCGCCGAGCGCCGCGACGCAA
>JACEFY010000156.1 GCA_016807485.1 Stenotrophomonas maltophilia
CGGACGTCGGCGCGAGCGGCCTGGTGCAGGTCGCCGAGCAGTACCCGCGGTACCCCGGTCACGCTGCGCGTCGCGCCGTCGTCGAGCGCGGGCTCATCGGGCGGCCGACCTCGGTGCACGTCTCCTCGACCCACGACTACCACGCGATCGCGCTCATGCGGAGCCTGCTGTCGGCCCCCCGCGGCGAGGTGACGGTGCACGCGCGCCCGTTCGAGAGCCCGCTCGTCGACCCGATGGGACGGGATGCGTGGACTGACGACGACTCCGAGCAGGCCGCCACGACCGTGCTCGCCACGATCGACTTCGGCGTGGGCGCCGGGCTCTACGACTTCACCTCGAACCAATGGCACAACCAGCTGCGTCACCGGCGCCTCCTGGTGCGCGGCAGCCGCGGCGAGATCAGCGACGACGACGTCGTGTGGATGCCGGAGCCCCGCACCGTGGTCGACGCCCGCATCGAGCGCCGGCAGTCGGGCTACGACCTCGACCTCGACGGCTACGCGACCGACCACCTGACGCTCGGCGGCGAGGTGCTCTGGCGCAACCCGTTCCCGGCGCAGCGGTTCTCGGACGAGGAGCTCGCCATCGCCGACATGCTCGTCGCGACCGGCGCCTGGGCGCGCGGCGACGGCCCCGGCCCTTACCCGCTCGCCGACGGATGCCAGGATCACGCCATCGGTCTGGCGATCGCGGCCTCGCTCACCTCGGGTGAGATCGTCCGGGTTGGGCGGGAAGCCTGGGCGACGCCGGAAGTGTGACCGCTGGGCGCGCCCGAGTCAAGGGCATGGCCCCGACGACCGGTCTGCGCGACGCTGTCGGCACAGAAGCGTGAAGGAGACAGGACATGGACGAGACCGCCGAGCGGGAGAACGCCCGCCCCGAAGGTGCCGACCACCACGGTCAGGACGGCGGCCGCGACACGGTGACCGTCGGTCAGGCGCAGCGGGACATGGCGGGTGACGCCGAGCAGAACGCGCCGGCGATGTCGCAGAACAACGCGACCGACGAGGAGAAGTGGGCCGGCATCCTCGCCCAGACCCGCGCCGACCTGCCCGGCGCCGACGACGGCGCGCTCGTCGCCCGGGTGCGGCAGCGCGCCGAGCAATCCGGCATCCCCCTCTCCGACGAGCAGGCGCGCGCGCTCGTCGCCGAGAACTGAGACTCACGGCCGGCTCCCAGGCTCGCGGGACCAAAACGGGACCGTGCGCCGTTCTCTTCAGTGACGCGGCAGCCAGCCGCGGGAGGAGAGGAACACCCATGTCGCACGACTACCGGGCCACGGCCGACGCGCTCAGCCGCCTGACGCCCGCGCAGTATCGGGTCACTCAGGACGACGGCACCGAGCCGCCGTTCCGCAACGCCTACTGGAACACCCACGACGACGGCATCTACGTCGACGTCGTCTCGGGCCAGCCGCTGTTCTCGTCGACCGACAAGTTCGACAGCGGAACGGGATGGCCGAGCTTCACGCGGCCGATCGACGACGGCGCCGTCACCGAGAAGGTCGACGGCAAGCTGTGGATGCGGCGCACCGAGGTGCGCTCATCGGGCGCCGACAGCCACCTCGGGCACGTCTTCGACGACGGGCCGCGCGCTGCCGGAGGCCTGCGCTACTGCATGAACTCCGCGGCGCTGCGCTTCGTGCCGGCCGCCGAGCTCGAAGACCAGGGCTACGGTGAATACCGCAGGCTCTTCCCGGACACCACCACCACCCAGGAGAACGCATCATGACCGACACCGGAACCATCACCCGCACCCCCGGCACCGAGACCGCCGTGCTCGCCGGCGGCTGCTTCTGGGGCGTCGAAGACCTGATCCGTCGCCAGCCCGGCGTGCTCGACACCCGTGTCGGCTACACCGGCGGCCAGAACGACCACGCGACCTACCGCAACCACCCGGGTCACGCCGAGGCGGTCGAGATCGTCTTCGACCCCACGAAGACGACATACCGCGACATCCTCGCGTTCTTCTTCCAGATCCACGACCCCTCGACGCTCAACCGCCAGGGCAACGACGTCGGCACCAGCTACCGGTCGGCCATCTTCCCGCTCACCCCCGAGCAGGAGCAGGTCGCGCGCGACACGATCGCCGACGTGGATGCGTCCGGCCTCTGGCCGAACAAGGCCGTGACGACGATCGAGCCCGCCGGACCGTTCTGGGAGGCGGAGCCCGAGCACCAGGACTACCTCGTGCGCATTCCGCACGGGTACACCTGCCACTTCGTGCGCCCCGGCTGGGTGCTGCCGAAGCGCGACGCCGCAGCGTCGGTCTGACGGCCCGCGGTGATCGTCCGGTTCGAAGAGCTCGACTTCCAGCCGACGCCGATGGGGGAGCTCACCCTGCGGCGCCGGTTCGAACCGGCGGTCGCCGCGGAGATCTACGAGGTGAAGCTCGGCGACGAGTACCTCATGTCGAGCCTGTTCACGGTGGCCGAGGAGGCTCTCGCGACGCTCGGGCTGGCGGCGGCGACGGGTGATCGCCTGAACGTCCTCGTGGGCGGGCTCGGTCTCGGCTACACCGCGGTGGCAGCGCTCCGCGATGACCGCACGACGGCGCTCACGGTGATCGACGCGCTGCCGGCGGTGATCGGCTGGCACGAGCGCGAGCTGCTGCCTGTGTCGACCGAGCTCGTGCGGGATGCGCGCACCTCGCTCGTGCACGACGACTTCTTCGACGTCATGCGCCGCGCACCCGACGCCGCGCCGTACGACGCGATCCTCCTGGACGTCGATCACTCGCCGCGGCACCAGCTCGACCCGAGCCACGCCGACCTCTACACCGTCGACGGGTTGCGCTCCGTCGCGCGACATCTGCACGCCGGCGGGGTCTTCGCGCTCTGGTCGGACGGTCCGCCCGACGGTGTCTTCCTCGCCGACCTCGCCCAGGTCTTCGACGGTGCCGACGCCCACGTCGTCGACTTCGACAACCCCGTCACCGGGGGCACGTCGTCGAACACGGTCTACACGGGGCGGGCGCGGGTCGCGGCATCCCGACCTGACACCGGCGAGGTCTAGGCGGGCGAGACCCGCAGCCAGACGAACCCGTGCGGGGGAAGCTCCAGGCCCCCCTCGAGCTGCACGTCGACGCCCTCGACGAGGTCGTGCGCCGTGGCGGCGAAGCCGGAGAGCGTCGACGCGTCGATCCACGCCGCGGCATCCGACACGTTCGCGAGCGCGAGGACGACCGAATCTCCGGCGGTGCGCTGATATCCCAGCACGCCCGGATGCGGCGTGTCGAAGCCGGTCAGCGCGTTCCCCGCGAACTCGGGTGTCGACTGACGCACCGCGATGAGCTTCGTCAACCGATGGAACACCCGGCCCGCGGGCGTGGCGGCATCCTCCCGCCGCGCATACTGATCGCGCGGACGGTTGCCGCGGTGCACCCAGCGCGAGTCGCCGCGGCGATCGGGGTCGTCGGCGTAGGAGTAGTCGTTCAGCTGAGCGACCTCGTCGCCGAGGTAGATGAGCGGCACGCCGCCCGTCGACAGCGCGATCGCGTGCGCGAGGACGACGCGGTCTTCGCCGGAGGCGTCCCCCGCCTCGATGCCCGCGAGCGACGCCGTGGTGCCGGTGACGCGGGCATCGCCGGTGGCCGGGTTCTCCTGGAACGGCACTCCGCGCGCGAACGTGCCCTCGTGGCGCCCCGTGTAGAACCGGTTCAGGAACTGGCGGTGACCGTAGCCGTCGATGCCGAGTTCGGCGGCATCCTCATCGGCGAAGGTCCAGCCGATGTCGTCGTGGCTGCGCACGTAGTTCACCCAGGCGGTGCCGTCGGGCAGCGCGTGGCGCCGCTCGAGAGCCTGCTGCAGGAGGCGCGCGTCGCGCGTGGCGAGCGCCTCCCACGTGAGCGCCATCTGCAGCGGGTTGTAGGAGAGGCGGCACTCGTCCGGCGAGATGTAGGTGGCGACCTCGTCGGGGTGCACGATCGCCTCCGACTTGAAGAGCATGCCGGGCGCCGCCATCGCCAGCACGGCGTTGAAGGCCTGCAGCAGCAGGTGCGCTTCGGGCAGCGACTCGCACGTCGTGCCGAGCTGCTTCCAGATGAAGGCGACGGCATCCATCCGCAGCACCTCCACGCCCTGGTTGGCGAGGAACAGCATCTCGCCGGCCATCGCGCGGAAGACGGCCGGGTTGGCGTAGTTGAGATCCCACTGGTAGCGGTAGAACGTGGCCCACACCCAGCGGCCGTCCTCCAGCGGCACGAACGAGCCGGGGTGGTCGTCGGGGAAGATCTCGCGCGTCGTCCGCTCGTAGGCGTCGGGCATGGTGCGGTCGGGGAAGATCAGGTAGAAGTCCGCGAACTCGGGGTCGCCGGCGAGGGCCTTCCGCGCCCACTCGTGCTGGTTGCTCGTGTGGTTGAAGATGAAGTCGAGCACGAGCGAGATGCCCGCCAGCCGCAGCTCCGCGGCGAGGTCGGCGAGCTGGGCCATCGTGCCGAGGCTCGGGTTCACGCGGCGGTAGCTCGAGACCGCGTAGCCGCCGTCGTTCTCGCCCTCGGGGCTGTCGAACAGCGGCATGAGATGCAGGTAGGTGAGCCCCAGCTCCCGGAAATAGGGGATCTGATCGCGGATGCCGGCGAGGTTGCCGCCGAACCGGTCGACGTAGCAGACGCCGCCCAGCATCCGCTCCGACTGGAACCAGTCGGGATCCGCCGCGCGCTGCCGGTCGCGGACTTTGAGATCGAGAGGGCGGCTGTTCCACGATGAGGATGCCGCGGCCACGACCTGCGCGAGGTGCTCCTGACCGTCGGCGCGGTCGCCGTACAGGCGCGTGAACAGGCCGTGCAGCCGGGGGAAGTGCGCGTCGAACCGCGCGAGGAAGTCGTCGTCGAGCCGCCCGGCGGCCTCGGCGGCGGCGAGGGCCGCGGCGCGATCGTCGTCGATCCCGTCGAGCGGCCGGATGTCTGGCGTGGTCATGGGGGACTCCTTCGCGACCAGCCTACGGGGGCGGCGTAGGCTCGCTGTGTGAGCGCATACGTCTCGGCGTTCGAGCTGTTCTCCATCGGAGTAGGACCCTCGAGCTCCCACACCGTCGGACCCATGCGGGCCGGCCGCGATTTCGCCGCGCGGTTGCGCGAAGGGGGTCTGCTGGCGGGTGTGGCCCGGGTGACCTGCACGCTGTACGGCTCGCTCGGCGCGACCGGCATCGGCCACGGCACACCCGACGCGGTCGTCGCCGGATTGCAGGGCTCGGAGCCCGAGACGGTCGATCCGGATGACGTTCGAGCGCTCTGGAGCACGTGGACCGACAGTGCATCGCTGCGCCTCGACGGGACCCACGCCGTGCCGTTCAGCCGGTCCGACGTCGTCTTCGCCCCGCGCGTGCGGTTGCCCGGGCATCCGAACGCGATGACCCTCGAGGCCTGGGCGTCTCCGCACGCCGGACCGGCCGCCGTCACCGGTGCGGTGTTCCGCGAGACGGGCGCGGCGATGCTCCCGCCGGCGCCGGCGACGGATGAGGGACTCATGCTGCGCGAGACCTATTACTCCGTCGGCGGAGGATTCATCCGCCGCGAGGGCGAGCCGGAGCGTGTGACCGCGGCGCCCGTGCCGGTGCGGTACGCGAGCGCCGACGAGCTGCTGGCGCAGTGCGACGAGCGGGGGATCACGATCGCCGAGGCCGCCCGGCTCAACGAGCAGGCGCTGCGGTCGGAGGCCGAGATCGCGGCCGGGCTCGACGCCATCTGGGACGCCATGGCTGCGTGCGTGGATGCCGGGCTCCACGCCGACGGCCTGCTCCCCGGCATGCTCAAGGTCAAGCGGCGCGCGGGCGCGATCCGCGCCCAGCTCGACGAGGTCGAGTCGGGCGGCGGCCGCGAGATCCCGGGGGAGTGGCTG
>JACEFY010000157.1 GCA_016807485.1 Stenotrophomonas maltophilia
GACGGCGATCTCGCCGAGACGATCGAAGCCGGCGGGGGCCTGTGGGTGTCCACGAGCGAGACGGGGTGGCATCCGGCCGGACTCGCCGACCGCGTCGCCGACCGGGTCTGGCCCTGACCGCGACTCAGCCGTTCGGCCAGAGCGAGCGGATGATCGCGTTCGTGTACCCCGTCGGAGCCAGGTTCGAGAACTGCGTGTCGACGATCACGCCGTCGCGGTAGAAGAGCGTGCGTCCCTGCTCGATGCCGAGCGTGTCGCTCGTCCAGGTCTTCTCGCACCGCACGCCGCCGGTCGGCTCGTAGCAGGTGAACCCGTCGTTGCCGAGCGCGTACAGCGCGTCGAGCGCCTCGCGCTCGGGGGAGTAGCCGATGACGGTCACGAGCCGGGTCGCGATGGCGCCCGGCTCGCCCCAGACGCAGACGCGGCTGCTGTCGGGACGGATGCCGCCGCCCATCCCGGGTGCGTTCAGCGGGACGGCCTCGAGCGCGGTGAGCACCGTGCCGGAGAGAATCGCCCGGCAGTCGTCGGGGAGCGCCGTCGTCGACACCGACGGACCGATGGGGAACGGGCTGATCGACGGCAACGGGGTCGCTGCGGGCGAGGTCGCGATGCCTTCCGCGGTGCCGGTCGCGGTGGGCGTGGCCTCGTCGGGCGTGCCGGCGCAACCGGCGAGGAGGATGGCCGCGAGGCCGAGCGCGGCCAGGGTGATGTGGTCTCGACGCGCGCGCATGCCTCCACGATAGGCGCGAGCGGTCGCCGCGACGTCGAGACACGACGGCACGCCTACGCTCGGCGGTGCACCCCGGGCGTTACGCTCGCTGTGCGGTGGCGTGCGCCCCGCGTGAGGAGCATCCCGCCATGAGCGACCCCAAGTACGGCGACCCGGTCGACGAGACGCCCACCGACGACGCAGCGCACGGCGACGACGTGGTCGGTCGCGTGAACGAGAGCCTTGCCGAAGCAGAGGCCGCGTCGCGGGATGCCGTCGATGAGCCGAACCGCGACGAGTACCCGGTCGATCACGCGACCGCGGGCCGCGCCGAGTACCCCTTCGACCACAGCAACGTCGACCACAGCAACGTCGACCACGCGACGACCGACCACACCACCGTCGAGCACACCACCGCACCCGAGACCGTCGCCGCCGAACGCGTCGAGCCGGTCGCTGAGCGGCCCGCCGACGACCACCTGTACCGCGGTGAAGACCTGTCGGCCGATTACTCCATCGGCGCACCCGCTGCCGCCGCGGCCACGGCCGGCGCAGCGGCCGCTCCGACCGAGGCGTACACCGAGGTCGTGACTCCCGCCGAGCCCGTCGTCCCCGTGGCGGCGCCGGCGCCGCAGCCGATCTTCGTGCAGGCTCCTGAGGCGCCCCGGCCGCGCGGCAACCGTGCCGCGGCCGGACTCATCGGGCTCCTCGCCGCGCTGACCTTCGGCATCCTGTACCTCGCCGCATCGCTCGGCTTCCGTGCGATCACCGGCGACGTGACCGTCTCCAACGTCGGCACCGAGGCCCTCGCGGCGCTCACGACCTGGTGGTTCTGGGTTCCGGTCATCGTGTTCTACGTCGCCTTCTGGCTGCTCGGCGCCATCATCAACCGTGGCCGCTGGGCGCACTGGGTGATCTTCGGTGTGCTGGTCGGCGTCGCCTCCTACGGCGGACATCTGCTCGGGCAGCTCTTCCAGGCTCCGTTCTGGTCGCTGACCGCCCGCCAGGGGGCCGACCTCGTCGAGGGCCAGCTGCTGGCCCCGCTCGCGATCGCCGCGTTCGTCATCGGACGCGAGATCACGATCTGGTTCGGCGCCTGGGTGGCATCGCGCGGTGCGCGCGTCACCGAGATCAACAACGAGGCACAGCGCGAGTACGAGCGCACGCTCGAAGCGGGTCCCCGCCTCCACCAGGGCTGATGGCCGACCCGGGCGGGGGAGTGTCGCCCCCCGTGGCGGTGGCTTTCGCCGGCGCCGGGTTCTTCGCCCTCGTGATCGCCGGGTTCGGTGTCACGAGCCTCGTCAGCGGCACCGACGTCGTCGTGCCCGGTCATGGTCAGCTACCGGGGGTGATCGCCATCGGCGCGGCGACGATCGCGTTCGTCCTCATCCTGTGGACGGGGGTGCGCCGCATCCGCCCGTCGTACGGGGTCTCCTTCACGGCCGTGTTCGCGGTGCTCGTCGCCTTCGTGCTGGGGCTTCTGATCGGCGCGGTCCTGGAAGGCAGCGATCCGGCCGCAGCCGCCGCGACCGCCGGTTCTTTCGCCGTCTCGTGGTTCGCTCTGGTGCTGGCCGCGGCCGCGTTCGTCGCGGCGTGGTCGGGCGTCGCCCTCGTGCGCACCCACGCATCCCGCCCGCGCTGGCCATGGGAGCGCGACGACCGGGAGTGACGCGCGGCGTCGCGCGCCGTGCATTCCTCGCCCGGAAGTGGGTGGCGCGTGTGCACGCGTGGGATGCCGCCACCCGTGCACAAGCGCCACCCTTTCGCGCAGCGCAGGAAATGGATGGCGCATCTGCACCCTTCGCCGGGGGCTGAGGCATCCAAATGCGCCATCCCTTTCCCCGGCCACGAGTCCGGCCGCCGTCCCTGCGGCACTCACAATCAAGTGGCGCGTGTGCATGCGCAGGATGCCGCCACCCGTGCACAAGCGCCATCCTCTTCCCCAGGGTCAGCAAGAGGTGGCGCGTGAACACCCCTCGCGCGGGCTCAGGCATGCGCACACGCCACCCCGCTTTCACGGCGCCGACGGGCCGTAGCCCGGGAAATCCCCCGCCGCCGCGCGCGCGGGGGGACAATGGGCCTGTGGAGCGGTCGATCGAGACCCAGGTGAGCCAGGCGGTCGACGCCTGGCTGCGCTGGCTGCCCCGCTGGGAGCCCGCCACGCACCGTGGACGGGTCGCGCCGTGTCGGCGCTGTTTCGGATCGCCGGTGCTGTCGGCGGCCGGCCTCGGCGCAGACGTGCCCCACGGCGTCCAGCACGGGCTCTCCACCCGCGTCAAGACGATCGTCGACCACGCCGTCGCCGAGTACACGGCGCAGAACCTCCCCATGCTGCAGGCCGAGCTCGACCAGCAGGCGGCCCGCAACCGGGCGCGCAGCTATCGTCCGGCCGAGGGCCTCGACCCGGAGTTCGAGGGGCTCCCGCTCGACCCCGAGCCGGTGCCGGGCGCGCCGTTCCTGTTCACGATCTCGGGCATGGCAGACGATGTGGATGCCGCCCTCCCACCGCTCCCGCCGCTCAGCGCCGAGGCCAAAGCGGCGCTGCGTCAAGAGGTCGGGCTCGCCGACGACTACGCCAACCTGGTCGGGCGGGAGGTCTGCTCGATCCTCCTGCACCACCGCCTGCGCATCCAGGCGGCGGTGGGCCAGTACGTCGAGCCGCAGATCGCCGCCATGCTGGAGGAGCTCACGCGGTCGCTCGACGCACCGTTCGCCGCACCCGGCGACCCCCGGGGCGAGACCGATGCCGACCCGAACGGCCCGCCGGCGGCCGACCGGTAGCGACGATGCGCCGGCCGGGCTTTGTTAGCATTGCCGGGATGTGAGCACGGCGGTGCCGAGAGAGCGACGAGGGATGCCATGACGCGCAGACTTCCGTCCGCCCCGCCGCTGCTGCCCGGTCTGGATTACGTCCGGCCGCTCGGATCGGGCGGTTTCGCCGACGTCTTCCTCTACCAGCAGGACATGCCGCGCCGCTCGGTGGCGGTCAAGGTGCTGCCGAGTGACGAACGCGACCCCGACCTCCTGCGGATGTTCAACGCCGAGGCGGATGTCCTGGCGAGCCTGTCGGCCCACCCGGCGATCGTGACGGTGTACCAGGCCGGGATCTCCGCCGACGGGCGCCCGTACATCGTCATGGAGTACTGCCCCGGTTCGTTGTCGCAGCGGTACCGCATCGAGCGGATGCCGGTCGACGAGGTCATGGCGATCGCCGTGCGGCTCGCGGGGGCCCTCGAGTCGGCGCACCGCGCGGGCCTCATCCACCGTGACATCAAGCCGAGCAACATCCTCGTGACGACTTTCGGAGCCGCCGTGCTCGCAGACTTCGGCATCTCCTCTTCCCTCCTGCGCGAATCGGCGGGGGAGGTGGTCGCGATGTCGATCCCGTGGAGCGCCCCCGAAGTGGTGGCCGAGCACACGGGCGGCACGATCGCGAGCGAAGTGTGGAGTCTCGGCGCGACGGTGTACTCGCTGCTGGCCGGGCACAGCCCGTTCGAGCGGCGTGAGAAGGGGCAGAACACCCGCGACCTCATGCGGCGGCGCATCGCCCGCGCGACCTTCGTCCCCATCGCGCGCGCCGACGTGCCCGACGCCCTGCAGCATGTGCTCGCGACGGCGATGGCGCGCGACCCCGACGCGCGATACCCGACCGCGCAGGCCTTCGGCGACGCGGTGCGCGCCGTGCAGCAGTCGGAGGGGCTCGCCCCCACACCGCTGGAGGTTCCGGCCGACGAGTGGATGCCGGCATCCACCGCGATCGACTTCTCCGACGCTGCGCCGCGCGGCCCCGTGCGCACGCGGCTGGAGAACACATCGCGGCGGGTGCGCGCAGTGCCCGAGGAGACCGCACGGCGCCGTGAGGAGGACACGAGTGTGACCGCGCCGCCGCCGCGCCGCCCGGTCTGGCCGTGGGTCGCGGGAGGCGTCGCGGTGCTCGTCGCTCTGGCCGCCGGCGCCGCAGCGCTCGGCTCCGCGTGGGGTCTGTGGTGATGCGTCGGCGCACCGTCGTCGGACTGACGGCCGCCGCGGCCGCCGTCGCGCTGGTCGCGGGCGTGAGCGTCGCCTGGCCCGGACTCGACGCGCAGGAGACCCCGGTCAAGAATGCGTCGGCGTGGGTGCTGCAGGCCGACGGCCTGCGCTACGCGCGGGTCAACAGCGTCGTGGGCGAGCTCGACACGGTGCGCGCGGTCACCAATCCGAGCCGCATCGTCACGGCGGCCTCGGGTGCCTACATGTTCACCGACAGCGACAGCAAGGTGATCCGCATCGACGATGCCGCGCCGGTCGATCTCGACGCCGACGGGCTGAAGGCGGCATCCCCCGCCCCGCCCGGCACCGAGGAGGTCGACTACGCCGGCGACTTCGTCGCCTACCGGACGGACGCGGGCGCCGTCTACGCGGGGCGCCTGTCGACCGGGTCGCTCACGCGCATCGAACCGCGGGGCACGCAGACCGACGCCGACCAGGACACCCCGGCGTACACGTCGGATGCGATCTCGATCGACGCCGACGGCTTGCTGATGAGCTACTCCGCCGCCGATGAGGCCGTCACCCGTGTGGACGTCACGACGGCGGAGGTACGCGGGATCGACCCCGCGCCGGCGGCGTTCACGGCGCCCGCCCTCACCGCCGCCGGGGCGCAGTGGGTCCTGATCGACTCCTCCTCGGGGCTCTACCTCCCGCGCGGAGCGGAGACGATCGCCTCGGCGGGGACGACGGGCGCCCTCGCGATCGGTCGCTCGGATGCCGACGCCGACGCCGTCTACGTCGCCGACGAGACCGGACTCGTGCGCATCGACGCCGACGGGACGGCCGACCGCATCTTCGGGGACAGCACGACGGCGCGCGGCGCGCCCGCCCGCCCGGTCGTCCGCGACGGCACGGTCTACGCGGCGTGGCTTCCGGAGGGTGCCGGCCCCGGGACGCTCTGGAGTTCGGCCGACGGCGATGTGGCGCTCGACTACGCGGGACTCTCCCTCGGATCTCAGCGGCGCCCCGTGTTCACGGATGCCGGGGACACCCTCCTCCTCAACGACGCGCGCTCGGGCTGGGTCTGGAGGGCGCCCGGGGGCGACCTGCTGCCGTCGACGCAGGACT
>JACEFY010000158.1 GCA_016807485.1 Stenotrophomonas maltophilia
ACGGGCGTCGGTGCGACGACCGCGGGCGGAGTGCTGGCGGCGACGGCCTCGGCATCGGCGCCGATCGCGTCGAAGACGCGCGGAAGGAGGGTCTTGAACTCGAGGCGCGCGAAGATGTCGCGCACGGCCTGCGCGTCGACCGGCTGCACGACGAGGTCGGACGGCCCGGCCGGCAGTTCGACGTCGCGCACCAGCGCGTTGAGCGCGCGGTTGCGGCGTACGTCGTCGAGGTGATCGCGCAGGTTCCCGCCGACGACACCGGGAACCTTGTCGGCGTTGTCGAGGAGGGCGTCGAGGGTGCCCCACTGGGTGATCCACTTGACCGCGGTCTTCTCCCCCACCTTGGGCACGCCGGGGAGATTGTCGCTCGTCTCCCCCACGAGCGCCGCGATGTCGGGGTAGTTCGCGGGCGGCAGTCCGTACTTCTCCACGACCGCGTCGGGGGTGTAGCGCTTGAGCTGCGAGACGCCCTGCACGCTCGGATAGAGGAGCGTGACGTCGTCGGTGACGAGCTGGATCGTGTCGCGGTCGCCCGAGCACACCAGCACGTCGAAGCCGTCGGCCGCACCCTGGGTGGCGAGCGTCGCGAGGATGTCGTCGGCCTCGACGCCCTCCTTGGTGAGCACCGTGACGTTCATGGCGGCGAGGCACTCCTGCAGGAGCGGGATCTGCCCCTTGAACTCCGACGGCGACTCGGAGCGGTTCGCCTTGTATTCCGCGTAGACGTCGGTGCGGAACGAGTGCCGCGAGGTGTCGAACGCGACGGCGAGGTGGGTCGGCCTCTCGGCCTTCACGAGGTTGACGAACATCGACAGGAAGCCGTAGATCCCGTTGGTGTGCTGGCCGTCCTTCGTCGTGAAATTGTCGACCGGGAGGGCGAAGAACGCGCGATAGGCCAGCGAGTGGCCGTCGACGACGAGGAGGGTAGGCTTTCCGGAGTCCGTCACCCACCCCACTTTAGACGCGGGTGACGACACCCGATCTCCCGCACAGACGCGCCCGAAGGTGAACGATGACCGCTGATCCCACTCCTTCCGAGACCGACGGCATCGCCTGGGCGACGCAGCGCGGCATGGGCGCCCTCGCCGAGAAGATGGGGCTCGAGTTCACCGAATTCTCGATCGAACGATCGGTTGCGACCATGCCCGTCGAAGGCAACACGCAGCCGGTGGCTCTCATGCACGGTGGGGCATATGTCGTGCTCGGCGAGTCGCTTGGTTCGATGGCGGCGAACCTACACGCCGGACCGGGGCGTCTCGCCGTGGGCGTCGACATCAACGCCACGCACACCCGCTCCGCGACGAGCGGGGTCGTGACGGGCGTCTGCACACCCGTGCACCTCGGTCGCAGCATCACGGTGCACGAGATCGTCGTGACCGACGATCAGGGGCGGCGCTGCTCCACCATCCGCATCACGAACATGATCCGCGACCTCTGACGGAGCGGGCGGTCAGCCCTTCTTCGGCGAGAGCTGCTCGATGATCGCCTTGGCGACGTCCTGCATGGTGAGGCGGCGGTCCATCGACGCCTTCTGGATCCAGCGGAAGGCCTCGGGCTCGCTGAGGCCCATCTTCTCGTTCAGCAGGCCCTTGGCCCGGTCGACGAGCTTGCGGGTCTCGAAGCGCTCGACCATGTCGGCGACCTCGGCCTCGAGCGTGATGATCTGCTCGTAGCGGGCGAGGGCGATCTCGATCGCCGGCAGCAGGTCGTTCGGGGTGAACGGCTTGACGACGTAGGCCAGCGCTCCGGCTTCGCTCGCACGCTCGACGAGCTCCTTCTGGCTGAAGGCGGTGAGGAGCACGACGGGTGCGACGTGGTTCTTCGACAGCTTCTCGGCGGCGCTGATGCCGTCGAGGACGGGCATCTTGACGTCCATGATGACGAGGTCGGGTCGCAGCTCGGTCGCCAGCTGCACGGCCGTCTCGCCGTCACCGGCCTCACCGACGACGTCGAAGCCGTTGTCGCGGAGGATCTCGACGATGTCCAGGCGGATGAGCGACTCGTCCTCGGCGACGACGACGCGTCGGGGGGCGGTTGCCGTGGGCACCGGGTTCAGTTCCTGCTCAGTCACCTTTGAATCCTACGGTATGGTCGATCAGGCGTACGCCGGTGTGGCGGAATGGCAGACGCGACCGACTCAAACTCGGTTGACCGAAAGGTCGTGTGGGTTCGACTCCCACCACCGGCACCACGAAGAGGGCGGATGCCGGGGTCTCCCCCGGCATCCGCCCTTCGTCTGCGTCCGTCAGGCCTCGGCCTTGTAGATCGGCGCGTTGCCGTTGACCGCGTCGCCGATCCGGTGCACCCGGATGTCGTTGGTCGACCCGATGATCCCGGGAGGGGAACCGGAGATCACGACGACCTTGTCGCCTTCCTTCGCGAGCCCGTTGCCGAGGAAGAACTCGTCGACCTGGATGAACATGAGGTCGGTGTGGTCGACGTGCTCGACGAGCGACGACTGCACGCCCCACGTCAGGGCCATGCGACGACGGATCGCCGGGTCGATGGCGAAGGCCATCATGGGGATGCGGGGCCGCAGCCGCGACATGCGGCGCGCCGTGTCGCCCGACTCGGTGAAGATCGCGATGTACTTCGCCTCGACGAACTCGGCGACCTCGTTCGCTGCGAGAGTGATGATGCCACCCTGGGTGCGCGGCTTGGCGCTGAACGGGCGGATGCGCTCGAGGCCGTGCTCCTCGGTCGACTCGACGATGCGCGCCATGGTCTGCACCGTGACGACGGGGTACTCGCCGACGCTCGTCTCACCCGAGAGCATGACCGCGTCGGCGCCGTCGAGGACGGCGTTGGCGACGTCGGATGCCTCGGCGCGGGTCGGCACCGGGGCGTAGGTCATCGACTCGAGCATCTGCGTCGCGACGATGACGGGCTTGGCCATGCGGCGGCACAGCTCCACGGCCTGCTTCTGCACGATCGGCACCGCCTCGAGCGGCAGCTCGACGGCGAGGTCGCCGCGGGCGACCATGATGCCGTCGAACGCGTCGATGATTTCTTCGAGGTTGTCGACCGCCTGCGGCTTCTCGATCTTCGCGATCACGGGGACCTTGCGGCCCTCCTCCGCCATGATCTCGTGCACGCGCGCGATGTCGGCCGCGTCGCGGACGAACGAGAGGGCGACCAGGTCGCAGCCCGCGTTCAGACCCCAGCGCAGGTCCTCCTCGTCCTTCTCGGACAGGGCGGGGACGCTCACGGCGACGCCGGGCAGGTTGATGCCCTTGTTGTTGGAGACGGTGCCGGGCACGATCGTCTTCGTCGTGACGACGGGGCCGTCGACGCTCACGACCTCGACGCGCACCTTGCCGTCGTCGATCAGCAGCGAGTCGCCCGGCTTGACGTCACCGGCGAGGCCCTTGAACGTGGTGCCGACGAGGTCGCGGGTGCCCACGACGTCCTCGGTGGTGATGCGCAGGAGGTCGCCGACCGCGAGGTCGTGCGGGCCGTCCGAGAACTTTCCCAGGCGGATCTTCGGCCCCTGCAGGTCGACGAGGATGGCGACGGCTCGCCCGGCATCCTCCGCAGCCTTGCGCACGTTGGCGAACCGGACTTCGTGCTCGGCGTAGGCGCCGTGACTGAGGTTGAGGCGGGCCACGTCGACGCCGGCGTCGATGATCGCTCGGATCATCTCGTACGACTCGGTGGCGGGCCCTAGCGTTGCGACGATCTTCGCGCGTCTCACTGACTGATCTCCGGTCTGTGTTTCTTGATTCGGGGGGATGGTTTCAGCCTACGCGGGGAGCAGGCCGATGGCCACGTCGCGGGGGGCAACGGGCGACGGCAGGGCGGTCTGCCCCATGAGGTATTCGTCGACGGCGGCGGCGGCCGCACGGCCCTCCGCGATCGCCCAGACGATCAGCGACTGGCCACGGCCGGCGTCGCCCGCGACGAAGACGCCCGGGGCAGTCGACTGGTAGTCGTCACCGCGATCGACGTTGCCGCGGCCACTGAACACGGTACCGAGCTGGTCGTCGAGGCCGCTGCGCTCCGGGCCGGTGAAACCCATCGCGATGAGGACGAGGTCGGCGGGGATCTCGTGCTCGGTGCCGCTCTTGGGCACGCGGCGCCCGTCGACGAATTCCGTCTCGGCCACGCGCACGGCGCGGACCTCGCCGGCGTCGTTGGAGAGGAACTCGACGGTCGAGGCGAGGTAGGTGCGCTTGCCGCCTTCTTCGTGGGCCGACGAGACCTCGAAGACGTTCGGGTCCATCGGCCAGGGCTGGTGCCCGGGGCGCTCGGTGGGGGGCTGCTGGCCGATCGCGAGGTTGGTGACGCTCAGCGCGCCGTGCCGGTGCGCCGTGCCGATGCAGTCGGCGCCGGTGTCGCCGCCGCCGATCACCACGACGTGCTTGCCCTCCGCGTGGATCTGGTGCGGCACCTGGTCGCCGGCGACGGCCTTGTTGGACTCGACGAGGTACTCCATCGCGAAGTGCACCCCCGCGAGGTCGCGCCCCGGGATGGGGAGGTCGCGCGGGACGGTCGACCCGGTCGCGATGACGACGGCGTCGTAGCGCGCGCGCAGGTCGTCCCACGTGATGTCCACGCCGATCTCGACGCCCGCACGGAAGCGAGTGCCCTCATCCTGCATCTGGCGCAGGCGGGTCTCGATGTGGCGCTTCTCCATCTTGAAATCGGGGATGCCATAGCGCAGCAGACCGCCGATGCGATCGTCGCGCTCGTACACCGCGACGGTGTGGCCGGCGCGGGTGAGCTGCTGGGCGGCGGCGAGCCCGGCAGGGCCGGAGCCGACGACCGCGACCGTCTTTCCGGTGAGGCGCCCCGGCGGCTCGGCCTCGACCCAGCCGTGCGCGAACGCCTCGTCGATCGTGGAGACCTCGATCTGCTTGATCGTGACGGCGGGCTGGTTGATGCCCAGGACGCACGAGCTCTCGCACGGGGCCGGGCACAGCCGCCCGGTGAACTCGGGGAAGTTGTTCGTCGAGTGCAGGCGCTCGATCGCGGCGCGTCCCTCGCCCCTCCACGTGAGGTCGTTCCACTCGGGAATGAGGTTCCCGAGCGGGCAGCCCTTGTGGCAGAACGGGATGCCGCAGTCCATGCAGCGTCCGGCTTGGCGGCGGAGCACGGCGCCGTCGCCCGGCTCATACACCTCTTTCCAGTCCATGATGCGGACGGGGACGGGCCGACGCGCGGGGAGCTCGCGCTCGGTGACTTTCAGGAAGCCTTTGGGGTCAGCCACCGGTCACCTCCATGATGCGGGTCCAGACGACGTCGCCGTCGGGGTCGAGCCCCTCGGCGACCGCGTCCTGACGGGTCTGCAGCACCGCGGCGTAGTCGCGCGGCAGGACACGGACGAAGTTCGCGGCCTCGGCCTCGAAGTCGTCCAGGATGCCGGCGGCCAGCGCCGACTCGGTCTCGGTGACATGCTGCTCGAGCAGGTCGCGGAGGATCTCGACATCGCCCGAGCCGAGCTCGAGGAGCTCGAGCTCCCCCGACGCGAGGGCGTCGCGGTTGACGAGGCTGCGGTCGAGCTTGTAGATGTAGGCCGATCCGCCGCTCATGCCGGCGCCGAGGTTGCGCCCGGTCGTGCCGAGGATGATCGCGAGGCCGCCGGTCATGTACTCGAGCGCGTGGTCGCCCACGCCCTCGACGACGGCGGTCGCCCCGGAGTTGCGCACCAGGAACCGCTCGCCCACGACGCCGCGGAGGAACATGCTGCCCTGCGTCGCGCCGTAGCCGATGACATTGCCGGCGATGACGTTCTCGGACGCGTCGAACTCCGCCGCGCGCGGCGGGCGCACCACGATGCGGCCGCC
>JACEFY010000159.1 GCA_016807485.1 Stenotrophomonas maltophilia
CCCGGTGAGCAGGTTCTCTTCCATACCCGCACACTAGAACATACCTACGACACCGGCCTGAGTTATCCACAGGTTGCAGAGCCGCTATCCTTCACGGGTGCTCATTGCCCTGGCAACCGTTTTCATCCTCGCGGCGATGGCCGTCGGCAGCGCAGCTCTGGCCTATCGCACGGCGCGCGAGATGAGCGACGGATTGTGGCTGGAGGTACAGGGCACCGGCGCGGCGGCGGCCGGATTCGTCCGCACCTGGGTGCCCGTGGCGCTCTCGATCGATCTGGTGCTCGCGCTCCTGCAGATGCCGCTCGGTCCCGACGCGTTCATCACCGATCCCTACGTCGCCCTCTACGCCTGGGTGCTCGGCGCCGGCGCCGTCGCGAAGGTCATGGTGACCATCTCGCTCCTGCACCACGCGCGGCGGAGCCCGCGCACGTGGCGCACGCTGGGCCTCTACGCGGTGACATCGGGGGCGCTGCTCCTGAAGTACTTCACGCTCACTCATTGAGCCTGTCCCAGCCGCCCCACCCACGCCCGCCGTGCGCGACGATATCCCCATGACCTTCTTGCCCAGCGACCTGTACGCGCAGATCGAGGCGAGCATGCCCATCGCCTGCGTCGACTTCGTTCCTCGGCGAGAAGCGGACGGCCACGTCGGTCTGATCCTTCGTGACTCGCCGTACGGCCGCGTGTGGTGCCATCTCGGGGGCCGCGTGCTCTACGGCGAGACCATTCGCGACGCCATCGTCCGTCACACGCGCGACTCGCTCGCCGTCGATCCCGTGGTCGACGATGAGCCACAGCCGGCCTACGTCTATCAGTGGTTCCCCGACGCGGTGGCGCCCACCGACGCGACGCCGTACGGGCGCGACGCGCGCAAGCACGCCATCGGGCTGTCGTTCGTCATCGCACTCGACGCCGACCCGCACCCGCAGAACGAGGCGCTCGACTTCGGCTACTTCGCCCCGGACGCGCTTCCCGAACCTCTCTGGCCCGGATGCGCGCACCTCCTCGCCAGGCTGCTCAGCTGACGTAGTCGCCGTTCCACCAGTCGGCGATCTCGCTCATCCCCGCAGCAACCCGAACGTGCGAAGGATCGGCGCGGAACAGCTCGAATGCCGCGGCGTCGGCGAAGGTGGCATCCTCCACGATCACCCGTCCCTTGCGCGTGTCGAGCGACACCTCGACCCGCCACGACTGCACGCAGTCGAGCGATGCGAGCGAGCGCACCTCGGCGAGCGCCTGAGAGACCCGGGCATCCGTCACATCGTCGAACACGCGGAACAGCACGATGTGCCGATAGCTCACGGCCTCAGCCCCGCAGCCGGTCCTCGTTGTCGTGGTACCAGGCGACCGTGCGCTCGAGGCCGTCGCGCAGCGAGATGCGCGCCGTCCAGCCGGCGTCGGCGAGCTTCGAGACGTCGAGCAGCTTCTGCGGGGTCCCGTCGGGCTTGGAGGTGTCCCACGCGGTCTCACCGTCGAACCCGGTGACCTCGGCGATGGTCTCGGCGATCTCGCGGATGGTGACATCCGAGCCCGTGCCCACGTTGACCTGCTCGGGGCCGTCGTAGTGCTCCATCAGGTGCAGCACGGCGTCGGCCATGTCGTCGGAGTGCAAGAACTCGCGACGCGGCGTGCCCGTGCCCCAGTTGGTCACGGCATCGGCGCCCGAGCGTGCCGCCTCGTCATAGCGGCGGATGAGCGCCGGCAGCACGTGCGACCCCTTCGGCGAGAAGTTGTCGTTAGGCCCGTAGAGGTTGGTCGGCATGGCCGAGATCCACGGCAGACCGTACTGACGGCGCACGGCCTGCACATTCAGGATGCCGGCGATCTTGGCGATGGCGTACGCGTCGTTCGTGGGCTCGAGGTGGCCGGTGAGCAGCGAGTCCTCACGGATCGGCTGCTCGGCGAACTTCGGGTAGATGCACGACGACCCGAGAAACGCGACGCGCTCGACGTCGTTCGCGAGCGCCGCGTCGAGCACGTTCGACTGGATGCGGAGGTTGTCGCTCAGGAAGTCGACCGGGTAGGTCGAGTTCGCGAGGATGCCGCCCACCTTCGCCGCGGCCAGCACGAGGTAGGTGGGCTTGATCTCGGCCATGTAGGCGAAGACGTCGTCACGGTGCTTCAGGTCGAGCTCGGCCGAGCTCTTGCCCACGATGTTCGTGAACCCCTCCGCCTCGAGCTTGCGGACGATCGCCGACCCGACGAGACCGCGGTGACCGGCGACGTAGAACGTCGCGTCGCGGTCGAGTTCGGCGGGGGTGTAGTCAGTCTGGGCGGAGGTCATGTCGTCGTTCCTTCGTCGTGCGGAGCGGTCGCCGGTGCGTCGGCGAGGTAGTGGAAGCCCGCGCCACGGCGAACGGGTCGGGAGGGGAAGAGGTTGCCGTCTTCGGCGAGAGCAGCGAGCACGGCGCCGACGTTCGGCGCACTGGCCCCCACGATGCTCGCGAGCTCGGTTGAGCTGATGCGACCGCGTGCACGCGCGAACGACAGGGCGATCTCTTCGCGCGATGGCCACCGTCGGCGGTAGCCGGCCTCGGCGTCCGCGCGCGCCAGGGCGTCTTTCGCGGGTGCCGACAGTGCGTATGCGGAGGGCGAGCCGTTTGGCGTCCCGGCGACCGGAATGACGACGGGCGATTCGCCGATCGCGACGGTGAGAAGCGTCCGGAGGGTGTCGCGTGCCTCGACGACCGTCACCTGCAAGTACGGCGCCAACTCGTTCTCGTCGACCCATCCGTGTTCGACGAGCCGCGCGACGGCCATCAGCAGGCGGAGGTCGTCTCGCACGGCGTCGGTGCTCAATGACGCGAGCCACACACGCCAGCCGAGCGCCGGGTTGTTACCGATCAGGGTGGTGCGCACGGCGCGCGCTTCTGTTTCGCGAATGTCGGGTTCCGGGCAGCCGATGCGCAACATGTCGCCGTACATACGGTCGACTCCCACTCCTTCGCGCTCCGCGACGCGCAGTGACGCGAGAAGTTCGACGAGAGCTGTGTTTCGAGACGATGAGGGATGGTTGATGATGTTGTCGGCGGTGACGTCGGTGACGAATCCTCCCGGGCTCGTCACCGTGAGCGTGCCGCCCGTGTGCTCGACGGTTGTGGGCTCGGCCACCGACCACTCCCGGTGCGCCACTCCGTTGACGACGGCTTCACGGAGCGCCCGTTCGGGGATCTGGCGCACCTGCCCGTGCGCAAGTCCCTGTGCGACATGGGTGACAGGGTTGTGAGCAGTGGCCGTTTGGAAGACGTCTCTCAGTTCCTCGAGCAGCGAACGGTCGGAGCGGCGCACGCGCGCCGTGCTGTCGTCCCCGGCGTGTTCTCGACGGACGTAGTCGAGGCTCGGCTCACCACGCCCGACGAACGCGAGTGCACCGGCGTTCGTCAGCCGGTCGGCGCCGTCGACGGCATTGAGTCTGCGAAGGAGATCGTGGCGCGTGGCCGCGGCCAGGTCGTTCGCCGACGAGTCGGGTGATGCGCGGAGGAAGTCACGGGCGACCTCGAGGGCGCCCTCGCGCACGTCGTCGATGGTGCGACCGCTGACCTCGGCCGACCAATCACTCCGCAATCCGTGACGCCGGTGGGCATGCCATGTGGTGGCATCGATTTCTTCGCAATTGTCGGCGACGCGCCAGGTCAGGCGGTTGTCGTGCCGGATGGGCTCGAGCGCTTCAGGGATGACGATGGCGAGCAGTCGCACGCCACGGATGATCACGGGGCTGACATCCACGGTCAGGCGGCGTTGCAGGCGGCGATAGAGCTGGCTGCGCACCCACTCTTCGTCGAGCTGTGTGCCGATGAGAGTGCTGTCGTCTTGCACGCCTACCAGCAGGGCCCCGCCGCCAGGTGTGTTCGCCATGCACGCCACCTCGGGAGCGAGCTTGTCGATCGCGGCCGGCGACTGCGACGTGCCGGGCAGGATTCTGCCGGTGCCCTTCTCGCGGCGACCCGCTTCTTCCTTGAGATCGATTCGCTGCCGTTCGACGACCACCTCGCCGCGTTCGAGCGTGGCCAGTGCGTCTTCGACAGCGCGCCGAGTGGGGTCGAGCTCGAAAAGTGTCATCGCGTCCTTGTCGCACCGATGTTCATAATTAACTGACCTCAGAAATTATGGTCACACAACTCCGGCGCGCGTGGTCATACTTTCACTTCGTGCCCCACGAGGCGAGCGAGACGGTGTCGATCCACGGGCGCCCGGCGTGCTCGAGCGCTTGGATGTCAGCGTCGACCATGAGCTTCGCCAGCTCGCGGCCGCCGATGGTCGGCACCCAGCCGAGCTTGTCGGCCGCCTTGGCCGGATCGCCGATGAGCGCGTCGACCTCGGTCGGGCGCAGGTAGCGCTCGTCGAAGCGCACGTGCTTCTCCCAGTCGAGGCCGGCGTGCTCGAACGACGTCTGGATGAAGTCCTTCACCGTAATGCCCGATCCGGTGGCGAGCACGAAGTCTTCGGGTTCGTCGACCTGCAGCATGCGCCACATGCCCTCGACGTACTCGGCGGCATAGCCCCAGTCGCGGATCGAGTCGATGTTGCCCATGTAGAGGAGGTCTTGCGTGCCGGCCTTGATGGCGGCGACGGCGCGGGTGACCTTGCGCGTGACGAACGTCTCGCCGCGGCGGGGCGACTCGTGGTTGAAGAGGATGCCGTTGACCGCGAACATGTCGTAGGCCTCGCGGTAGTTCTTGGTGATCCAGTAGCTGTAGAGCTTCGCCGCGGCGTAGGGCGAGCGCGGGTAGAACGGGGTGGTCTCGCTCTGCGGCGGGGGAGTCGCGCCATAGAGTTCCGACGTCGATGCCTGGTAGAAGCGCGGGCGCGTGCCCGACATCCGCACGGCTTCGAGAAGGCGGATGGTGCCGGTGCCGGTGGTGTCGGCTGTGTGCTCGGGTTCGTCGAACGACACGCGCACGTGCGACTGCGCGGCGAGGTTGTAGACCTCGTCGGGGTTGATCTCGGCGAGCAGCGTCACCAGACGCGCACCATCGCTCAGGTCGCCGTAATGCAGGAAGAGCCGCGCCTCGGGGTCGTGCGGGTCGACGTAGAGGTGGTCGATGCGCGACGTGTTGAACGTGGATGCCCGGCGGATGAGGCCGTGGACCTCGTACCCCTTGGCGAGCAGGAGCTCGGCGAGGTACGAGCCGTCTTGGCCCGTGATTCCGGTGATGAGTGCGCGCTTGGTCACAAACTACTCCCGTGGTCGGCGGTAGAGAAAAGGGTCGATGTCCTTCTGGTCATCGCCGTCGATGAGTCCGAGAGCGGGCGGTCGAACGCGTCGACAACCGTGGTCTCATACAGAACGGTAGCGCGAAAGCGCGGGGTGCCGTGTGCGACCTCGGGCGCATGCCTACCCAATGCGCCCTGCCGAGCGTATGATCGACTCTACGGATCGGGGGATCCGTATCGCTGCGGGGGCAGCGGTGGAGCGATGGTTCTTGGGGGAACAATGCTCACTCTTTCGCGACGGGGAATCCACGCGGCGATGTGGGGCGCGACCGAGCTGGTGTGCGAGGAATGCGGTCGGCGCGTGCCGGCGCATGAGGCTGTCTGGCATGGCTCGCACCCGTACTGCTCGGCCGAGCACGAGGCTCTCGACACGGCAGAGCTGCCGGTGCTGGCTTAGTCGGCGGCCCGCGCGGCGCTTCGTGTCTCTCCCGCGATGAGGCGGGCGAGCAGGCTCTCGAACGCGTCGACCGCCGTGGACTCGTCGAGGACGGTGGCGCGGAAATGCCGTCCGCTCACGCCGTAGCGCTCGACGTGGGGGTCGGACCGCAGAGCGAGGGCGCCCTCCAGC
>JACEFY010000016.1 GCA_016807485.1 Stenotrophomonas maltophilia
GTCGGCAGCGCTCCAGATGTCGCCGTTGCCGAGCACCGGGATGTCGGTGACCGCGGCCTTCAGGGTGGCGATGGCGTCCCAGTCGGCGGAGCCGGAGTAGAACTCCGCCGCCGTGCGGGCGTGCAGAGCGACCGCGGCGACACCGGCATCCTCC
Source organism: Stenotrophomonas maltophilia (assembly GCA_016807485.1). Lineage (GTDB taxonomy): Bacteria > Actinomycetota > Actinomycetes > Actinomycetales > Microbacteriaceae > Microbacterium. The sequence continues at coordinate 155 of JACEFY010000016.1, forward strand.
GCGATGCGACCGGCGTCGAGATAGGTCAGGTGGTCGGCGTCGATGCCCTTGCGCATCTTGATCGTCAGGGGCAGATGCTCGGCCGCGCGGGCTGCGCGCGTGACGATCTCGCGGAAGAGCTCGAGCTTCCACGGCAGGGCCGCGCCCCCGCCCTTCCGCGTCACCTTCGGCACGGGGCAGCCGAAGTTCAGATCGATGTGGTCGGCATGGTCTTCTTCGACGAGGATGCGTACGGCCGCCTCGGTGGTCGCGGGGTCGACGCCGTACAGCTGGATCGACCGCGGCGTCTCGGATTCGTGGTGGCGGATGAGCCGCCGCGTCGTCGCGTTGCCTTCGACGAGCGCGCGCGTCGTGATCATCTCGCTCACGTAGAGCCCCGCCCCGTATTCGCGGCAGAGCCGACGGAAGGCGGTGTTGGTGATCCCGGCCATCGGCGCGAGCACCACGGGCGCGTCGAGCGTGATCGGCCCGATCCTCAGCGGAGCGGCCGGTGCGGGGGCGAGAGTCGTGGACATCCTCTCCATTCTCCCAGAGAAGAACGGGCCCGTCGCGCGCGCGGCGGCCCTATCGTGGAGAACATGGCTGAGACACCGAATGTGGATATCCGTGACATCGCGTTCCAGACGGCGGACGGCGCGGAGCAGACCCTCGCCGCGTTCGGCGAGAAGGCGATCCTGGTCGTGAACGTGGCGTCGCGGTGCGGCCTCGCCCCGCAGTACGAGCAGCTCGAGCAGCTGCAGCGCACCTACGGCGAGCGGGGGCTGCAGGTCGTCGGCTTCCCGTGCAACCAGTTCATGGGACAGGAGCCGGGCTCGATGGAGGAGATCCTCGAATACTGCTCGACGACGTGGGGCGTGAGCTTCCCCGTAATGGACAAGGTCAAGGTCAACGGATCGAGCGCGGCGCCCCTCTACAAGGCGCTCAAGAAGGCGAAGAACGCCGAGGGAGCCCGCGGCCCGGTGATGTGGAACTTCGAGAAGTTCCTCATCGCGCCCGACGGCGACGTGCACCGGTTCCGGCCGCAGACCAAGCCCGACGCACCCGAGGTGGTCGCGGCGATCGAGGCGAGCCTCCCCGCCTGAGTCAGGCCTGCTGGCGCTCGGCCCACACCTGACGCGTGATCTGCGCGAAGGCGTCGACGGGCTGTGCGCCGCTCACGCCGTATTTGCCGTCGATGACGAAGAACGGCACACCCTGGATGCCGTAGGCCTGCGCCTGCGCCTGGTCGGCCCGGACGTCGGCGAGGTGCCGGCCCGATTCGAGGGCCTCGCGCGCGCCGTCGGCGTCGAGCCCGGCTTCGGCGGCGAGCTCGACCAGCTCGTCGACGCGACCCACGTGGCGCCCCTCCGTGAAGTAGGCGGCCATCAGGCGCTCGGCCATCGCGTGCTGGGCGCCCTGCGCCTTCGCGAAGTGGAGAAGCTCGTGCGCCTTCACCGTGTTGGTGTGCTGCAGGCGGTCGAAGCGGTACTCGAGCCCGGCGCCTGCGGCGACGCCGGTGACGTTGTCGAGCATCTCCTGCACCTGCGCGCGCGGCATGCCCTTGTGGCCGGCGAGGAAGTCGAGCTCATCACCGTCGAAATCGACGGGGGTGTCGGGAGACAGCTCGAACGAATGGAACGTCACCTCCACCCGGGGGGCATCGGCATCGTCGGCCACGACGGCCAGTCCGTTCTCCAGGTTGCGCTTCCCGATGTAGCACCAGGGGCAGGCGATGTCACTCCACACGTCGATCTTGATGGCATCCGTCACCTCAGGGACAACGACGGTGCCGGCGATCTATTCCCCCGTGGGAGTGTCGATCGCTCCGCCGAACCGGCGGTCGCGGCTGAGGTAGGTCTGGATCGCGCCCCAGAGGTCGGTGCGCGAGAAGTCGGGCCAGAGCGTATCGAGGAAGACCATTTCGGCGTACGCGGACTCCCACAGGAGGAAGTTGGAGGTGCGCTGCTCTCCGGATGACCGCAGGAAGAGGTCGACGTCGGGCATGTCGGGGATGTAGAGGTGGCGGCGGATGGTCTTCTCCGTGATCGCCGAGGGCTTCAGCCGCCCCGCGGCGATGTCGTCGCCGATCCGGCGCATCGCGTCGACGAGCTCGACGCGGCCCCCGTAGTTGATGCACATCGTGAGCGTCAGGGTGTCGTTGTCCGCCGTCAGCTGCTCGGCGAACTGCAGTTCCTTGATGACCGAGCCCCACAGGCGCGGCTTGCGCCCCGCCCAGCGGATGCGCACGCCCCACTCGTTCAGCTGATCGCGGCGCCGGTGCAGCACGTCGCGGTTGTAGCCCATGAGGAAGCGGACCTCCTCGGGTGAGCGGCTCCAGTTCTCGGTCGAGAACGCGTAGACGCTGAGGTGCTTCACCCCGGCCTGGATGGCGCCGGCGACGACGTCGAGCAGCACCTCCTCTCCCGCTCGGTGCCCCTCGATGCGGGTGAGACCGCGCCGGTTCGCCCACCGGCCGTTGCCGTCCATGACGATCGCGACGTGCTCGGGGACTCCGCCTTTCGGGAAGGCGGGCGGGTGGATGCCGGTCCAGTCGAGCGCACGGTACGGCACCGCGTCGCGGTGCGTGTATGGCTTCGGGCTCCGCGAGGGGAAGATCAACGGGCACCCTCCAGGTGCGAGAGCGAGCGGATGCCGCGCTCGAGGTGGAACTGCGCATACGCGGCGATGAGGCCGGAGGCCGAGGCGGTGGTGGGATCGGTCGCGGCATCCACGGCATCCCACTCCCCCGCGATCAGCGCACGCAGGAGGTCGCCGGTCTCGGGGCGGAGGCGCGCCGAGCCCGCCGGAGCGCAGTCACGGCAGACGGTGCCGCCCAGCTGCGCGACGAAGAAGTCGTGCGGCCCGACCTGACCGCACCGGGCGCAGTCGCCGAGCCCGGGCGCCCAGCCAGACAGCGCCATGGCGCGCAGCAGGTAGGAATCGAGCACGGAGCGGGATGCGTGGGCCCCCTGCGCGAGCGCGCGGAGGCCGCCGACGAGCAGCAGGTACTGCTGCGGCGTGGACTCGGCCTCGTTGAGCCGGTCGGCGGTCTCGACCATCGCGTGCGCGGCGGTGTAGCGGTCGTAGTGCACCGCGATGTCGGCGCCGTACGACCCGAGCGACTCGGCCTGCTGGATGACGTCGAGCGAGCGGCCCTCGTAGAGCTGCACGTCGGCGACCATGAACGGCTCGAGGCGCGCGCCGAACCGCGACGAGGTCCGCCGGACGCCCTTCGCGACGGCGCGGATCTTGCCGTGACGGCGACTGAGCATCGTCACGATGCGATCCGCTTCCCCGAGCTTGTGGGTCCGCAGGACCACGACTTCGTCGCGGTAGGTGGGCACTTATCGATTATCGCCGCCACCGGGGACAATGGAGGCGTGACAGAGCCGCTCTTCGTGATCCCGCTGTGGGCCGACCTCGTCGCCGTCGGCCTCGGCGGTGTGCAGGGGGCGCTGTTCGCCTCGGGATTCCTCGGCCAGCGCCGCCTCGACCTGCTCGGGGTGGCGATCATCGGCATCGTCATGGGGATGGGAGGCGGTCTCATCCGCGATCTCCTTCTGAACACCACGCCGGTCACGCTGCAGAGCAACTGGTATCTGCTGACGGCCACCGGAGCGGCGCTCGTGGGCATGCTTCTGGCCAATGTGTTCCGGAGGCTCAACGCGGTGATCGTCGGGCTCGATGCGCTCGTCATCGGGCTCTTCGGCGCGTTCGGCACCTCGAAGGCGCTCGTGCTCGGTCTGCCGTTCGTGCCCGCCGTCTTCGTCGGGGTCTGCGCGGCGGTGGGCGGCGGCATCCTGCGGGACGTCATCATGGGGCTGCCGGTGGCGATCATGCACGTCGGCTCGCTCTATGCGGTCGCCGCGGCCGTCGGATGCGTCGCCCTGGCCGGCCTCACCGCGGTCGGTGTGCCGATCGCGGCGGCCGCCGTCACGTGCGTCATCGTGACGACCGTCATCCGGGTGCTCGCGGTGATCTTCGACATCTCGCTGCCCGAGCAGCGCGCGCTCTACCGCCGCAAGGTCGCCGTGGAGACGAGCACCATCCCGATCATCCGCCCCTGAGGGCGCTCCGCGCCGCCCCTCGCCGCCGACGCTCGCGCTGTCCGCGGGCGCCGCCCATCCGCCCCGCGTCCGCTCCCCCTATCCGCGAGACTGCGTTGCGACGACGAGACTGCGCGCGGTGCACGCCGTCTCGTCGCGTGGGCGCAGTCTCGCGGGAGATGAGCGCCGCGGGGTGGGCGGCGACCGGGGGCCGCAGCGCGGCGCGCGGGGTCAGACCGCGGCGAGGTTGCCGGCGCGCTCGCGGGTGCGGATGGCGCGGTTCACGCACGACACGATCGCCTTGAGGGAGGCCGTCGAGATGTCGCCGTCGATCCCGACGCCCCAGAGCCGCTCGCCGTCGACCTGCAGCTCGACGTAGGCCGCGGCCTGCGCGTCGCCGCCGGCGCTCAGCGTGTGCTCGACGTAGTCGTAGAGCGAGATGTCGAAGCCGCGCGCCTGCAGGACGCTGAGGAACGCCGCCACCGGGCCGTTGCCGTGTCCGGATGCCGGCACCTGCTCGTCGCCGTCGCGCAGCGTCACCTCGAGCGAGACGTCGCCGGACATGTCGCTCTGAGTACGCGTGGAGAGCAGCTCGAACCGGCCCCACTTGTCGTCGGGGGCGGATGCCGGCAGGTACTCGTCGGTGAAGATCGACCAGATCTGGTCGCTCGAGACCTCGCCGCCCTCGGCGTCGGTCTTGGCTTGGACCACTCCGGAGAACTCGATCTGCAGCTTCCGGGGAAGATCCAACGCGTGGTCGCTCTTCAGCAGGTAGGCGACGCCACCCTTGCCCGACTGCGAGTTCACGCGGATGACGGCCTCGTACGACCGGCCGAGGTCCTTCGGGTCGATCGGGAGGTACGGCACGGCCCAGTGGATGTCGTCGACCGAGACGCCGCGCGCGGAGGCGGCGGCATCCATCGCCTCGAAGCCCTTCTTGATGGCGTCCTGGTGCGACCCGCTGAACGCGGTGAACACGAGGTCACCCGCCCAGGGGCTCCGCTCGTGCACCGGCAGCTGGTTGCAGTATTCGGCTGTGCGCTTGACGTGGTCGATGTCGCCGAAGTCGATCTGCGGGTCGATCCCCTGCGTCAGCAGGTTGATGCCCAGGGCGACGATGTCGACGTTGCCGGTGCGCTCACCGTTGCCGAACAGGCAGCCTTCGATGCGGTCGGCGCCGGCGAGGTATCCGAGTTCGGCGGCGGCGATCGCGGTTCCGCGGTCGTTGTGCGGGTGCAGCGACAGGATGACGTTCTCCCGGTGCGCGAGGCGGCGGCTCATCCACTCGATCGAGTCGGCATAGACGTTGGGCGTCGCCATCTCCACGGTCGCCGGCAGGTTGATGATGACCTTGCGCTCGGGCGTCGGCTCGAACACCTCGATCACCTGGTTGCAGACGTCGAGCGCGAACTCCAGCTCGGTGCCGGTGTACGACTCGGGCGAATACTCGTAGAAGACCTTCGTCTCGGGGATGCGCTTCTCGAACTCGCGGCAGAGGCGCGCGCCTTCCAGGGCGATGTCGATGATGCCCTGCTTGTCGGTGCGGAAGACGACCTCGCGCTGCAGCACGCTCGTGGAGTTGTAGAGGTGGACGATCGCCTGCTTCGCCCCGGCGATCGACTCGTAGGTGCGCTCGATGAGGTGCTCGCGCGCCTGCGTCAGCACCTGGATGGTGACATCGTCGGGGATGGCGCCGTCGTCGATGAGGTGCCGCACGAAATCGAAGTCGGTCTGGCTCGCGGACGGGAACCCGACCTCGATCTCCTTGTAGCCCATGCCGACCAGCAGGTCGAACATGATGCGCTTGCGCTCGGGGCTCATCGGGTCGATGAGCGCCTGGTTGCCGTCGCGGAGGTCGACGGCGCACCAGCGCGGTGCCTGCGTGATGCGCTTGTCGGGCCACGTGCGATCGGGCAGGTCGACGCGGATCTGCTCGTGGAACGGACGGTACTTGTGGATCGGCATGGCCGACGGCTTCTGGTGATTGTCCATGATGTGTCGCTTCTTGTCTTTCGTCTGGTCGTAGGGGCCAACGACGAAGCTCCGCGACGAGGGAGGCCCTAAACCGAGGTCTCGTCGCGGCGGCTAAGAAGGAGGGTGCCGCTGAAGCGCATGCACACAGGGTACACCCGCGACGAACCGCTCCGCGCGTCGGGTGAGGCGATCGGGGTGCGGGCGGTGGGTTCTGTGCCGGTGCTCAAGGTGGTCGAGGAAGACCCGACGTGAGTTGGATGCCGCCGGTCGCCGGCCGTCGTTTTCGTCGATCAACCTGGGGAAAACTCCCACGTAATGTCGGAGGCCCCTCGGAGAATCGAACGTATGAACGAACTGGCCGCGACACTTGCGAAGCTCGAAGAGCTCGCCGGTTCGGTCGCGGCTGCAGCCGTCTCGGGGCTGGCGCTCCGCCGGGCCGACGAAGACGAGCTGGTGGCTGCCCTGTCCGCGGCCAGCCGCGTGCAGCGACTCGTCGAGGCGGTCATGGTCGAAGCCATCGGCGAGATCGCCGCACGCGACGAGCGGCCGGCCGGCGACATGCGCATGACCTATCGGCTCGGCTGCCACAACACCTCCGAGCTCGTGCAACGCGCGACCTTGCTGTCGCCGGTGACCGCGGGTCGCTACCTGAAGGCGGCGAAGGCCGTGCACCGCGAGACGTCGCTCATCACCGGTGAACTGCTCGAGGCCACCCTGCCCGCGCTGCGCGACGCGCTCGGTGACGGCATCGTGGGCCTCGACGGTGCGCTCGCCATTGCCACTCCCCTTGCCGCGCTGGGGTCGCGCGTCTCGCGAGACGCCCTTCTCACGGCCGACGCGGTGTCGGCGGCCGAGGCGCGCGGCGAGGGTCCGGATGCCGCTCCTCCCGCGTGCGCCGACCTTCTGCGGGTGCAGGCGCAGGTCTGGGCGATGGCGCTCGATCCCGACGGCAGTGAGCCGCGCGAGTCGGCCGCGATGCGCAAGCGGGGGCTTACGTTCGGGGTGGCCACCGATGTCGGTGTGCCGGTGCGGGGCATGCTCATGCCCGAGGTCGCCGCGCAGTTCCGGCGCATCGCCGATGCGACCCTGCATCCGCGCGTCGACCAGGGCGCCCTGCCCGGTGGTGTGCAGTTCGTCGAAGAGCCCGACTCCGCCCCCGAGATCGACAACGGCGACCTCGCCTCACTCACCGTCTTCGACACGCGCAGCCGGGCGTAGAAGATGCACGACGTCCTCGCGATGGTGCTCGGGGTGGCTGCGGCATCCGAATCGCTGCCCACCATTGGCGGGGCGGCTCCGACGCTCGTCGTCACCGCCCGCGAAGAAGACCTGGTCGCCGGTCGCGGTAGCGCGTACCTCGACGGCATGGAGAGCCCGGTGTCGCTCACGACGGCAGCCCTCACCGCGTGCGGCGGGGTCATCCAGCGGGTGGTGCTCAGCGACACCGGCCGCATCTTGTCGATCAGCACGGAAGATCGCGTCTTCAATCGGCACCAGCGCCGGGCGATCGCCGCTCGTGACGGCGGCTGCATCATTCCCGGGTGTGGGGTGCCACCGGGGTGGTGCGAAATCCACCACGTGACGGAGCACGCCGACGGCGGCCCGACCCATACCGACAACGGGGCGCTGTTGTGCTGGTCCCACCATCGCTTCTTCGATCATTGCGGCTGGCGCATCCGGATGAACGGCGGGGTACCCGAACTTCTGGCGCCGTCGTGGATCGATCCGCAGCGACGATGGCGAGCGGCGACGAGCTCCCCCACCCGCCTGCTGAACACGGTGCTGCACGGCTGATCCGACGCGATGTCGGAGGCCTGCTGTGTACTGCTCTACTGGCCAACGGCCGGTGGTGCGATCCCTGGGGGACGCACCTCGCACGAACAGAAGGTTCAGCCATGTCTGACAACATCTCCCCGTCTTCGTCGTTGCCGCCCGCCGGGTGGTATCCCGACCCGCACGATGCCACCGCGCAGCGTTACTGGGACGGCGCCCGCTGGACCGAGCAGGTGGCTCGTGCCGGCGCGTCGGGCCCCACGACAGCCGCATCTGTTGCCACGCCGAGCCGGGTGCCGCACCAGGCGGCCCACGCCGACGCCGCCGGCGGCGCGGTCGCGGTCGAGGCGAAGACCGGTCTGCGCAAGCTCGTCTGGTGGCAGTGGGCGCTCATCGCCTTCGGCGTGCTGGTGCTGATCGCGATGATCGGCGGCGCTATCGGTGGATCGAGCACCGCCGAGGGCGATGCCGACGTCGACGCTCCCGCCGCGGTGGCGGCGACCCCCACGGTCGAGGCGGTCGCAGAAGAGCCCGACACGAGGGTTGCGGTACCGAACGTCGGCGGCGCCACGATCGGTGACGCACGGGCCACGCTCGAGGCTGCCGGTTTCGTGATGACCGCGGATGCGGGTGCGGGTGACGACTGGGTCATCGTCTCGCAGGGCCCGACGGGCGGCCTCAAGGCCGAGCCCGGAACGTCGGTGTCGGTCACCGCCGAAGCGCCCAAGCCGGTCTACTCGCTCGAGCAGCAGAACGCGCTCAGCCAGGCCCGCTCGTATCTCGACCTCACCGGGTTCTCGCGCCAGGGCCTCATCGATCAGCTGTCGAGCCCGTACGGTTCGGGCTACCCCGTCGATGTCGCCACGTGGGCCGCCGACACCGTCGGCGCCGACTGGAATGCCGAGGCCGTCGAGTCGGCGCAGTCGTACCTCAACCTGACATCGTTCTCGCGTCAGGGTCTCTTCGATCAGTTGACGAGCGCGTACGGCGGCCAGTTCACGGCCGACGAAGCCAACTACGCCCTCGCGGCCGTCGGCTACTGATGCGGCGGCTCGGGCGGTCGTCGCCATCGGCGGCTGCCCGAGCTACGCAGCGCGTCAGAAGCCGAGGCGGCCGAGCTGCTTCGGGTCGCGCTGCCACTCCTTGGCGACGCGCACGTGCAGCGCGAGGAACACCTTCGTACCGACGAGCGGTTCGATCTGCGCACGCGCGCGCGCCCCGACGTCGCGCAGCCGCGACCCCTTGTGCCCGATGATGATCGCCTTCTGGCTGTCGCGCTCGACGACGAGGTTCGCGTAGATGTCGGTCATCGATCCGGTCTCGCGCTCGGAGATGTCCTCGATCGTGACCGCGATGGAGTGCGGGAGCTCGTCGCGCACGCCCTCGAGGGCGGCCTCGCGGATGATCTCGGCGATGCGGTCTTCGATCGACTCGTCGGTGACGACACCCTCCTCGTAGAGCGCGGGGCCCACCGGCATGAGGCTCAGGAGCTCGTCGCTGAGCACGTCGAGCTGCTCGCCCGCGACGGCTGAGAGGGGGATGACGGCCGCCCAGTCCTCGCGGAGGCTGTCGACCTCCAGGAGGCGCTCGGTGATCTCCTCGCGCGAGGCGATATCGGTCTTCGTGACGATCGCGACCTTCTTGGCGCGTCCGTAGCCGTCGAGCGAGGCCGCGATGCGCCGGTCGCCCGGACCCACCTTCTCGGTCGCCGGCACCAGGAAGCCGATGACGTCGACGTCGCCGAGCACCTGGTCGACGAGGTCGTTGAGTCGCTGCCCGAGGAGCGTCCGGGGCTTGTGGATGCCGGGCGTGTCGACGATCACGAGCTGGCCGGCGGGTCGGTTCAGGATGCCGCGGATCGCGCGCCGCGTCGTCTGCGGCTTGTCGCTCGTGATGGCGACCTTCTCCCCCACGAGCGCATTGGTGAGCGTGGACTTGCCGACGTTGGGCCGGCCGACGAACGTCACGAACCCCGATCGAGTCTCGGTCATCGGTGGGTGTTCCTTTGGGTCTTGACGTTTCCCGTGGAGGTGTCCACGATCGGGGTCTCTCCGGTGCGGGCGGCACGCCCGCCGAAGGCGGCATCCACCGCGATGAGGCTCGGCGCCCGCTCGACGAACACGGTCGCCAGACCCCGTCCGCGCCCGCGCGACGTGCCGCCGGTGATGATGAGCCCACCGTACTCGGCGGTCGCGCCGGGAAGCGGCACGCGTCCGAGGAGCTTGCCGAGGAGCCCGCCGATCGAGTCGACGTCCTCGTCTTCGAGGTCGATGCCGAAGAGCTCGCCGACCTCGTCGAGGCCGAGGCGAGCGCTCACGCGGTAGCGTCCGACGTCGAGCGCGACGATCTCCGTCGAGCGGGGGTCGTACTCGTCGGCGATCTCACCGACGAGCTCTTCGATGAGGTCCTCGAGGGTCACGAGGCCCGCCACGCCGCCGTACTCGTCGACGACGAGGCAGACGTGCACGGCATCCTTCTTCATCTGCTGCAGGAGGGTTTCGGCCTTCATCGACTCGGGCACGAACACAGCCGGACGCGCGATCGTCCGCACGGGCGCGTCGCGCCAGGCACTCTCGTCACGGTAGGCGAACTGCACGAGGTCTTTGAGGTAGACGACACCCGTGATGTCGTCGGCGGCGTCGTCGGCGATGGGGATGCGGGAGACGCCCTTGTCGAGGAACAGCTGCATCGCCTGCTGCGTGGTGTCGGCGGCATCCATCGTGACCATGTCGGTGCGCGGCACCATGACGGCGCGGACGAAGGTGTCGGTGAAGTCGAAGACGGAGTGGATGAGCTCGCGGTCGTCTTCTTCGATGAGGTCCTGCGAGGCGGCCTCGTCGACCATGCTGAGGAGCTGCTCTTCGGAGGCGAACGACGTGCCGCGCTGCACACCGGGCGTGAAGCGGTTGCCGACGACCACGAGCAGGTGCGCGACCGGGCCGAGCACGACCCGTGTCCCGCGGATGAGCGGCGCGCACGCCGACAGGAGACCCTTGGCGTGCTGACGGCCGACGGCGCGGGGGCTCGCGCCGACGAGGACGAACGAGACGATCGTCATGAGGACCGCGGCGGCGAGCACCGCCCACCAGATGCTGTCGAAGATGATCGAGAGCGCCGCCGTCACGAGCACGGCCGCCGTCGTCTCGGCGAGGATCCTGATGAAGACCACCGCGTTGGCGTGCGGCTCGGGATCGGCCGCGATACGGGCGAGCGACGAGCTGTCGCGCGCGGCGGCCAGCTCGGCGAGGTCGGCTCGCGAGGTCACGCCGAGCGCCGCGTCGAGCGCCGCCATCAGGCCGCCGAGCGCGACCAGCAGGACGGCGGCGATGAGCAGGAGCGCCTCGGTCATGTGCGGCGGCGACGCTCGGACGCCTGGAACGCGGTGATGAGCTGGCGCTGCAGACCGAACATCTCGCGCTCCTCCTCCGGCTCGGCGTGATCGAAGCCGAGGAGGTGGAGGAGGCCGTGCGTGGTCAGCAGGATGAGCTCGTCGAGCGTCGAGTGCCCGGCGGTCTGGGCCTGACCCTCCGCGACCTGCGGGCACAGCACGATGTCGCCGAGGAGGCCCGGCGGTGTCGGCTGCTCCTCGGTGCCGGGGCGCAGCTCGTCCATCGGGAAGCTCAGTACGTCGGTGGGGCCGGGCTCATCCATCCATTGCACGTGGAGGGCCTCCATCGCCCCTTCGTCGACCAGGAGGATCGCGACGTCGGCATCGGCCGAGACGTGCAGCTCGCGGAAGTTGTGCTCCATGAGGCGCAGCAGCACCGTCTCGTCGGTGGCGACGCCGGATTCGTTGGTGATCTCGATTGTCATGATCGTCCTCGCTGCGGAAGGTGGTCACGGGGGCCGCTCGGCCGGGTGTGGCCGCGCCGCTCGGCACGGTTGGCGAACTCGGTGGCCTCGTCGCGCTCGCGACGCGAAGCCAGACGCTGCTCGTCGTAGACGCTGTAGGCGTCGACGATGCGCCCCACGAGGTTGTGGCGCACGACGTCGTCGCTCGTCAGCATCGCGAAGTGGATGTCGTCGATGTCCTTGAGCACGCGGGTCACGAGCCGCAGCCCCGACGCTCCCTGCGGCAGGTCGACCTGGGTGATGTCTCCGGTGACGACCATGCGCGTGCCGAACCCGAGTCGCGTGAGGAACATCTTCATCTGCTCGGGCGTGGTGTTCTGCGCTTCGTCGAGCACGACGAACGAGTTGTTGAGCGTGCGTCCGCGCATGTACGCGAGCGGCGCCACCTCGATCGTGCCCGACGCCATGAGCTTCGGGACGAGCTCGGGATCCATCATCTCGTTGAGCGCATCGTAGAGCGGCCGCAGATACGGGTCGATCTTGTCGGTGAGGGTCCCGGGAAGGAAGCCCAGTCGCTCGCCCGCCTCCACCGCCGGCCGGGTCAGGATGATGCGGTCGACCTCTTTGCGCTGCAGCGCCTGGACGGCCTTCGCCATCGCGAGGTAAGTCTTGCCCGTACCGGCGGGCCCGATGCCGAAGACGATCGTCGACTCCTCGATGGCGTCGACGTACTGCTTCTGCCCGAGGGTCTTCGGCCGGATCACGCGGCCGCGCGACGACAGGATCGCCTCGCCGAGCACCTCCGACGGACGCGGGCCGTCGTCGGTGCGCAGCAGACGGCTCGAGGTCTGCACGTCGGCGGGCTCGAGCCCGGCGCCCGAACGCGTCATCTCGATGAGCTCGTCGACCAGCCCGCGCGCGGCGGCCACCGCATCCGCCTCGCCCGAGAGGGTCACCTCGTTGCCGCGCACGTGCACGGCGACCGACGGATGCTCCTTCTCGACGACGCGGAGGAGACGGTCTTGCGGGCCGAGCAGCTGCACCATCGCGATGCCGTCGACGAGGATCTTCTGGACGGTCGGTTCTTCGGCGTCAGCCACCGAGGCTCCCTTCGGCGAGTCCCCCGGCGAGGACGTGCGCGTGGACGTGGAAGACGGTCTGCCCGGCGCCGGGGCCGGTGTTGAAGATCAGGCGGAAGTCGCCGTCGGCGTGCTCGGCGGCGAGGGTGTTCGCGAGCCCCACCATCTCGGTGAGGAGGTCGGGGTCGCCGGCGGCGAGCTCGACGACAGTGCGGTAGCGCTCCGACTTCGGGATGACGAGGAGGTGGAGCGGCGCCTGCGGGGCGATGTCGCGGATGGCGAAGACGTTCTCGGTCTCGGCGACGATGTCGGACGGGATCTCACCCTCGAGGATGCGTGTGAAGATCGACGGCTCGCTCATTCGGTCAGTCTACCGGCGGGCGCTCACCAGCGGCCGAGCCGGGCGCTGGCGAGCGCGAGCGCCGCCGGTCCGGCTGTCGAGGTGCGCAGCACCGTGTCGCCCAGGCGCACAAGGGTCGCGCCGACGTCTTCCAGCGCGGCGAGCTCGTCGGGCGCGATGCCGCCCTCCGGCCCGACGATCAGCACGATGTCGGCGTCGCTCGGCAGATCGATCTCCGAGAGCCGGGTGGATGCCGTCGGCTCCAGCACGAGCAGCGTCCCTTCCCGTGCGGCAAGCTGCGCCGTCGACACGGGAGAAGCGACCGGCGGCACCCAGGCGCGATGGGCCTGCTTGGCGGCTTCGCGGACGATGGCGCTCCAGCGCGTCACACCCTTCGCGGCTTTGTCGTGCGACCAGCGCGACACGCTCCGCGCCGCCTGCCAGGGGATGATCTCGTCGACCCCGAGCTCTGTCGCCGCCTGGACGGCGAGCTCGTCGCGATCGCCCTTCGCCAGTGCCTGTGCGAGCACGAGCCGAGGGCTCGCCGGCGCGATGGTGACGGCATCCGTCACGTGCACGACGACTTCTTTCGGCGCCGCGGATGTGACCGTTCCGGTGAGCCAGAGCCCCGCTCCGTCGCCGACGGTGACGTCCTCCCCGGGTCGCACACGCCGCACGACGGCGGCGTGGTGGGCCTCGGCGCCGGTGATGACGAGCTCGTCACCGGCCGCCGCGGACGCGTCGTCGACGAGGAAGTGCAGCGCCATGTCAGCCCCGGAAGCGGTCGCGCAGCTTCGCGAACATGCCCTGGTGGAACTGCGCCAGGTGCGGCGCGGGCGCCTTGGTCTTCTTCGCGAAGTCCTCGATGAGCGCCCGCGAGCGCGCGTCGAGCTTCGTCGGGGTGACCACCTGCACCGCGACCTTGAGGTCACCGCGGTTCCCGCCGCGGAGCGGCGTGATGCCCCGGCCCTTGATCGTCAGGACGTCGCCGGACTGGATGCCGGGGCGCACCTCGAGATCGACGTCGCCGTCGAGGGAGGTGATGGTCGTGCCGGTGCCGAGGATCGCATCCGGCATCGAGACCTCCAGGGTCGCGAGGAGGTCGTCGCCCTCGCGGCTGAAGACGTCGTCGGGTGCGACGGTGACCTCGAGGTAGAGGTCGCCGTTCGGCCCGCCCGCGGGGCCGACCTCGCCTGAACCTGGGAGCTGGAGCCGCAGACCCGTCTCGACGCCGGCCGGGATGTCGAGCGAGACGGTGCGGCGTGCGCGCACGCGGCCCTGTCCCTGGCAGGTCGAGCAGGGGTACGGGATGGTCGTGCCGTATCCCTGGCAGGCGTTGCAGGGCTGCGACGTGACGACATTGCCGAGGAGGCTGCGCACCGTCCGCTGGATCTGCCCCGAACCGTGGCAGATGTCGCAGGTCGCCTCGCGGGTGCCGGGCTGGCAGCACGAGCCCTCGCACGTCTCGCACAGCACGGCCGTGTCGACCTCGATGTCGCGGTGGATGCCGAAGACGACGTCCTTGAGGTCGAGGGTCACCCGCACGAGCGCATCCTGCCCGCGCTCGCGGCGGGACCGGGGGCGACCGGCGCGCTGTCCGCCGCCACCGCCGAAGAACGTCTCGAAGATGTCGCCGAAGCCGCCGAAGCCGGCACCACCGAAGCCGCCGCCCCCGTCGCCGCCGAGGTCGTAGCGCTGACGCTGCTCGGGATCGCTCAGCACGTCGTACGCGTGGGTCACGAGCTTGAACCGCTCCGAGGCGTCCTCCCCGGGGTTCACATCGGGGTGGAGCTCGCGCGCGAGACGGCGATACGCCTTCTTGATCTCTTCCGGAGTCGCTTCGCGCGAAACGCCCAGAACTTCGTAATGGTCTGCCACAATCGCCTTCCTGCCCCGCGGGTTCCGGGGGTTCGGTGGGTGTACTGCCGTGCTCAGCGGGACGTGTCGTCCTCGTCGAGCAGTCGGCTCAGATAGTGCGCGACGGCGCGGACCGTCGCGAGGTTCGTGGGATAGTCCATGCGGGTGGGACCGAGGAGCCCCACGCGCGCCCGGGATCCGGTCGCGTCGTAGTCGCTCGTGAGGACGGATGCCTCCCCCAGCCCGAACGGGTCGTTCTCACGCCCGATGCTCGCGGCCAGGCCCTGCTCGTCGGCGACCATCTCGCCCATGAGGCGGAGGAGCGTCACCTGCTCCTCGATCGCCTCGAGCAGCGGATAGATGCTGCCGCGGAAGTCGCCCTCCCGCCGCGCGAGGGTGGCGCTGC
>JACEFY010000160.1 GCA_016807485.1 Stenotrophomonas maltophilia
AGCCGACGTCGTCGTGGGCCGAGCAGCTCGCGCTCACCTTCGACCTCTACGGCGAGGCGCGGTCGGCGCGTCTGTCGACCGAGAAGTTCGACCTCGACGGCACGCACACCGGCACGGGCGGGGGCAACCACATCACCCTCGGCGGCTCGCAGCCGAACGACTCCCCGCTGCTGCGGCGACCGGATCTGCTCGCATCCCTCGTGACGTACTGGCAGCGGCATCCGGCCCTCTCCTACCTCTTCTCGGGCCGCTTCATCGGGCCGACGAGCCAGGCCCCGCGCTTCGACGAAGGCCGCCCGGAAGCGGTGTACGAGATGGAGATCGCGCTGAGCGAAGTGCGCCGCCTCGCGGCCGAGACCGACGAGCCGCGGCCGTGGCTCATCGACCGCGCGCTCCGCCACCTTCTCACCGACCTCACCGGCAACACCCACCGCGCCGAGTTCTGCATCGACAAGCTGTACAGCCCCGACTCGAGCCGCGGGCGCCTGGGCCTGCTCGAACTGCGCGGCTTCGAGATGCCGCCGCATCCGCAGCTCGCCCTCGTGCAGGCCCTCCTCGTGCGGAGTCTCGTGGCGTTGTTCTGGGAGAAGCCGCTGATCGCGCCGCTCGTGCGCTGGGGGACGGCACTCCACGAAGACTTCCTGCTGCCGCAGGGCGCGCGCCGCGACATCCTCGAGGTGGTCGACGACATCCGCGCCGCGGGCATCCCCTTCGAGCACAGCTGGATCGAGCCGTTCGTCGAGTTCCGGTTCCCGCGCATCGGGTTCACCCGCATCGGCGACGCGGGCATCGAGCTCGAGCTCCGTCAGGCGATCGAGCCGTGGCACGTGCTGGGCGAAGAGGCGACCGCGGGCGGCACCTCGCGCTACGTCGACTCGTCGGTCGAACGCGTGCAGGTCACCGTCTCGGGCATCGACCCGCAGCGCCACCTCGTGGCGTGCAACGGCGTCGCGGTGCCGCTCGTGGCCACCGGGCGCACGGGCGAGTACTACGCCGGCGTGCGCTACCGCGCCTGGCAGCCGTGGTCGGCGCTGCATCCGTCGATCGAGGTGCACGCGCCCCTCACCTTCGAGGTGGTCGATGTGGATGCCGCGGCCTCGCTCGGCGGCGCGACGTATCACGTCGTCCACCCCGGCGGCCGAGCCTACGACCACCCGCCGATCAACGCGAACGAGGCCGAGGCGCGCCGCTCGGGCCGGTTCGAGCCGCGCGGGCACACCCCGGGCGCATTCGACGTCGCCGCGGCGCGCGAGGCGGGCGCGCGCGCCGCGACCGTCGACTACCCCCGTACGCTGGACCTCAGGAGGGTTCCGCAGGCGTGAGTGTGCTCCGCGACTACGCGACGGCAGTGTCCCAGCCGACACTGCCGTTCGACGCGTCCGCAGACGCCCTGATCGCCCGCTACGACGAGGTCGTCGGCGCCGACGGCGCACTGCGGCCGGCGTGGAAGACGATGGCCTCCCTCGCCCTCTCGCTGAGCCCCGAAGAGCTCCACCGCGTCGACGATGAGATCACCCGGTTCCTCGCCGACGACGGCGTCTCGTACATGCGCGCCGACACGGGGGCGCAGCCGTGGCAGCTCGACCCCATGCCGCTCGTGATCGACGCACCCGGGTGGGCGCGATTGGACGTCGGCCTCGCGCAGCGCGCCGAGCTGCTGAACGCCATGCTCGTCGACCTGTACGGACCTCAGACGCTGCTGCGCGAGAAGATCGTGCCCGTCGCGATCGTGCTCGGCCACTCGGGCTTCGCCCGCCCGGTCGCCCGACCGAGTGCGCACGACCCGAATCCCCTCCTCCTCTCGGCCGCCGACCTCGGCCGCGACGCCGACGGCGAGTGGCACGTCCTCGCCGACCGCACACAGGCGCCCTCGGGCCTCGGGTTCGCCGCCCAGAACCGCCGCGTGATCTCGCAGGTGCTCCCCGACCTGTACCAGGAGGGCAACCTCCACCGGATGGACCCCTACTTCACCGCGCTCCGGGCCGCCCTGCTCTCCTCGGCGCCGGAGCAGGCCGACGACCCGCGCATCGTCATCCTCTCGCCCGGAACGCTCTCCGAGACGGCCTTCGACCAGGCCTTCCTCGCCAACGCGCTCGGCTTCCCGCTCGTCCAGGGCAGCGACCTCGTCGTCCGCGACGGCTGGGTGTGGATGAAGCCCGCCGGCTGGCCGAAGATGCAGCCGACCGAACGCATCGACGTCATCATCCGCCGGGTGGACGCCGCCTACTGCGACCCGCTCGAGCTTCGCGGCGACTCGCGGCTCGGCGTCGCCGGGCCCTCCGAATCGGTACGGCGGGGCCGCGTGCGCCTCGTCAACGGTCTCGGCGCGGGCGTACTGGAGAACCCCGCCCTCATGCCCTTCCTCGCCGCCGCGTGCGAGCATCTGCTCGGCGAGCGGCTGCGGCTCCCGTCGGCGCCCACATGGTGGTGCGGCGACCCGGGCGACCGCGCGCTCGTGGTCGCGCGCATCG
This sequence comes from Stenotrophomonas maltophilia, assembly GCA_016807485.1. Classification (GTDB taxonomy): domain Bacteria; phylum Actinomycetota; class Actinomycetes; order Actinomycetales; family Microbacteriaceae; genus Microbacterium. The sequence continues at coordinate 2,472 of JACEFY010000160.1, forward strand.
CGGCGGGCGACCCGTCGCTCATCGTCCGCATCATGGACGCTCCGCGCCGGAGCGTCGCCGGCCTCTCGCCCACCGAGCTGATCGCCCGCATCGAAGCCGCACCGCACCGGTTCGTCGGCCAGGACCTCCTCCCCCTGTCGCAGGCTCCGGTCTGGAACCGCACCGGGGTGGCGGCCGCCATGCCGATGACCTTCCGAGCGTTCACCCTGCGCTACGGCTCCACCTACCGGCCGCTCATCGGCGGCCTGGCGACCGTCCGCTCGGGCCTCGACGTGACCCCCACGACGAAAGACGTGTGGGTGCTGAAAGCGGCCGAATCCGACCCAGATCAGGGGCTGTCCGAGATCGTCCCCGTGCCCGCGGGCCGGTCGATCCCGCAGCTCGCGCCCCGCGCCCTCGCCGACATGTTCTGGGCCGGGCGGTACGCCGAGCGCGCCGAAGATCTGCTCCGCCTGGTGCTCAGCGCCCAGACGTCGCTCGATCAGCATGGCGGACACACCGCCACCACCGTCGACGACAGCTCGCGGGTGCTGCTGGGCGCCCTCAGCCTGCTCGCCGGCACCCGGTCGCTCGACCCGGAGGCCGAGTTCCGTTCACTGCTGATGGATGCCGGTCGCCCGGGCTCCGCCGGGCACTCCATCGCGCGCCTGCGCGAGGCCATGGAGGGCCTGCGCGACCAGCTGTCGGGCGACACGTGGCGGGTGTTCGCGCACATCGACCGCGCGCTCCGTTCGCTGCGGAGCTCCTCCCACCCGCACCGCACCGCCGAGTCGGCCGGCCGCATGCTGGCCGCGATGCTGTCGCTGTACGGCGTCACGGCGAACATGATCCGCGACACCGGCTGGCGCATGATCGAAGCCGGGCGCCACCTCGAGCGGAGCCTGCAGGTGTGCCACCTGCTGACCGCCGGGCTCCTCGAACCCCGCAACCCGCGGCGCGAGCGCGAGGTGCTCGAGGCGGTGCTCACGGCATCCGAGAGCATCGTCACCCACCGCCGCCGTTACCGCGGCTCGATGCGCGTCGCCGACGTGCTCGACCTGCTGCTGAGCGACGAGGACAACCCCCGCTCGGTCGCCTTCGGCCTCGCCGCGCTGCGCGCGCACCTCGCAGCCATGCCGGCCTCGACGGGATCGTCGCGCGCCGAGCGTCTGCTCGACCATCTCGACACGCAGCTGCAGGGCGCGGACCTCGGCGAGCTCGCCGCCGTCACCGGCGGGCGACGCGAGCGGCTGGCGGATTTCCTCGGCGAGGTCACCACCCAGCTCGAGCAGCTGTCGGAGGCGATCGGGCACCTCCACTTCGAGAGCGGCCCGCCCGCCGTGTCGATCGCCGACCTCGCCCTCATCGAGCTCATGGAGACGCGCGCATGAACCGCTATCGCGTCTGGCACCGCACCGAGTACACGTACTCGAAGCCCGTGCAGGACAGCGTCGGCCAGTTCCACCTGGTGCCGCGCACGCTGCCGTGGCAGCAGGTCGCCGATGCGAGCGTCACGCTCGACCCGCATCCGGAAGACCTCGCCCCCGACACCGACTACTTCGGCAACTCGGCCACGTACTTCCACCTCACCGGCGCGCACTCCGCCCTGTCGATCGAGGCCTCCAGCGACGTCACCGTCGAGGTGCCGGAGTACGACCCGGATGCCCTCGCCCGCCCCTGGGAGGACGCGCGGCCCCTCCTGCATCCGGAACTGCCCGGAGCGTGGTCGGCCGTCGAGTACGCGCTCGAGTCCGACCGCGCGCGCCACGTCGCCGAGGCCACCGCGTACGCGGCCGAGAGCCTCACCCCCGGTCGGCCGATCGGAGAGGCCGCGACCGACCTGATGCAGCGCATCTTCCGCGACTTCGACTACGACAAGACCGCCACCACCGTCACCAGCAGTGTCGCCGACGCCATGCGCAAGCGCGCCGGCGTCTGTCAGGACTTCGCGCACGTCGCCCTCGCGAGCCTGCGCGGCCACGGCGTCGCGGCGCGCTACGTCTCCGGCTATCTGGCCACCCAGCCCCCGCCCGGCAAGCAGCGGGTGTTCGGCGCCGACGCCTCGCACGCCTGGATCGCGGTGTGGCTGCCCGGCACCGACCAGTGGCTCGCCGTCGACCCGACGAACAACCAGTGGGCGAACGACCGCTACGTCACCGTCGCGTGGGGGCGCGACTACGGCGACGTTGCTCCGGTGCGCGGCATCATCTTCACGAAGGCCAAGAAGTCGACCCTGCGCGTCTCGGTCGACGTCGCGCCCGTGACTGTCCCCTAGCCACCGCCCGTAGCCGGTGCCCGGGCGATGTCAACCCCGGGCCGCGATCCGGCGCGTGTGACACGCTGGATCGGTGAAGGCCTATCGCTGTCGTGTCTGCGGCAATCCCCTGTACTTCGAGAACTCCGTCTGCGTCTCGTGCGGCACGTCGCTCGGCTACTCGCGCGGCGAGCGCGAGATCGTCCCCGTCGACGGCTCGGGGGTCTACGTCGATGCGGACGGCTGGATCTGGCACGTCTGCCGCAACCTCAACCTGTCGGGCTGCACCTGGCTCGCTCCGCTCGCGGGCGGCCAGTGCTTCTCGTGCGATCTCACCCGCATCCGCCCCGCCGACTCCGACGCCGCGGGGATCGCGAACTTCCCCGTCGCGGAGCGGGCCAAGCGCCACCTCATCACCGAGCTGGATGCGCTGGGTTTCGCGGTCGTCCCCAAGAGCGCCGACGCGCAGGGGCTGGCGTTCGATCTGCTCTCCAGCACGCAGGAGCCGGTGATGATCGCGCACAACGACGGGATCATCACGATCGACCTCGCCGAGAGCGACGACTCGCACCGTGAGCGCATCCGCCGTCAGCTCGACGAGCCGTACCGCACGATGCTGGGGCACTTCCGGCACGAGGTCGGGCACTACTTCCAGTGGCGACTCGTCGAATTCGAGCCCGACGTGCTCGAAAGGTGCCGCGCCCTCTTCGGCGACGAGAGCGTCGACTACGAAGCCGCGATCCAGCGCCACTACGACCAGGGTCCGCCGGCGGATTGGCCGGAGCGCTACATCTCGTCGTACGCGACGATGCATCCGTATGAGGACTTCGCCGAGACGTGGGCGCACTACCTCCACATCTGCGACACGCTGGAGACCGCCGTGGAGTACGGGCTGCTGCCGGCCGCCGACCTCGTCGGCCACGCGCGGTTCCGCGACCTCGTCGCGGCCGTGTGGGTGAAGCTGGCCGAGGCGCTCAACCTGGTCAACCGGTCGATGGGCAAGCACGACCTGTACCCGTTCGTGCTCGCGCCGACCGTGCTCGACA
>JACEFY010000161.1 GCA_016807485.1 Stenotrophomonas maltophilia
GGCGAGGATGCGGGCGATGAGGTCGGCATCCTCCGCCACCCCGGCATCGGTGAGAAGGGCGCGGATGTCGTCTGTCGCCGCGGGCGGGATGGAGCTCTCCGTCATGTCCCCAGCCTGTCACGGCCAGCGAGCGCGCGGTGGCCGACGGGTAAACGTCCGGTTGTCAATCCCCTGCCCCGTGCGTCGCCCCGGTGAGACCGTGGGCTCATGACCGAGATCACCGCTGCCGACGTCCTCCCCCGCATCAAGGAGCTCGTCGAAGACATCGACTTCACGATGCTCACCACCGTCGACGACGAGGGCAACCTCGTGAGCCGCCCCATGTCGACCCGGCAGATGGACGACGCCGGCGACATCTGGTTCTTCACCTCGGAGGACACCGACAAGGTCGACGAAGCACGCGCGCACCGCGACGTGAACCTGTCGTACTGCGACGCGAAGGGCATGCGCTACGTGTCGGTCGCCGGAAAGGCCGCCGTCGTCCACGATGCCGCGAAGATGGACGAGCTCTACTCCCCGTCGCTCGATATCTGGTTCGAGGACGGCCTGGACACCCCCGGTATCGCGCTGCTGAAGGTGACGCCCACCGTGGCCGAGTTCTGGGAGCCCGGGAAGGGCAAGATCGCGATGGCGGCCGGGATGCTGAAGGCACTCGTCACCAAGGACACGCCCGACGACGACATCATGAACCACGGCAAGCTGTCGCGCTGAGCGGAAGGCGCGGGCCGCGGCACACTCAGAAGCGCGGGCCGCGGTCGGCCCGGTCGCGGCTCGCGTCGCGGTCGCGCGCGATCGCTTCGCCCACCATCTGACCACCGCTTGTGAGGAGTGCCCGCCGCCAGGGCAGGACCCCTTCGATCTCGATCTGGATCGACATCGACAGCACCGTCCGGATCACGACGATGAGCCCGAGGATGACGGCGTCCTCCAGCGACGGCTTCGAGGTGATCGTGCGGATGAGGTCGGCGGCCACGAGCACCTCCAGGCCCAGGAGGATCGCGGCCCCGAGCGTCGTCCGCAGCGTCTGGAACGCCGCACGACCCCCGTCGCCGCGGCGGAGGGCACGGGTGCCGAGGACCACCGCGACCACGAACCCCGCGCACATCGCGAGCGCCCCGATGATCTCGAAGACGAGGGCGACACTCGTGAAGACGGGCTCGATGTCCATGGCGGCCAGTCTAGGGAGGCGGCCACGGGATGAGCCGCTGGGGCTGTCGTCATCGGAAAACGCCGGATAGACTAAGTCCATGACTAAGTCCGAGGTTCCAGTGAGTGTTGGTGTCCACGAGGCGAAGACCAACCTGTCGCGTCTGCTCGCACTGGTCGAGAGTGGCGCGGAGGTGCAGATCCGCCGAGGCGCGGCACCGATCGCGCGGCTCGTCCCGATCGAGTCCGAGAGAGCGCGTCGGATCGGCTTCGCGGCGGGCTCCCTCGTCGTACCGGACGATTTCGACGACGATGCCGAGACGACCGCACTCTTCTCAGCATGACGCGCATCCTGCTCGACACGCACGTGGCGCTCTGGCTCGCGGCATCGCCGGAGCGCCTTCCCCCTGCTCTGCTCGAGGTGGCATCGGATGCCTCGACCGAGCTCCTGTTCTCGGCGGCCTCCGCATGGGAGATCGCCATCAAGCACGAGATCGGCAAGCTGACGCTCCCGAGCCCGCCGCGAGACTTCGTGAGCGAACTCATCAGCGAGCTCGCACTCGACGAGGTTCCGATCGCGATCGATCACGCGCTCCGCGCGGGAGCACTCGCCCCGATCCATCGTGACCCGTTCGACCGCATTCTCGTCGCGCAGGGCCTGTCTCTCGGGGTGGCCATCATGACCGTCGACCCGAAGATCGCAGCCTATGGTGTCAGCGTCATCGCCTGAGCGACCGCGGCTCGACCTCTGCAGGCAGTCGCCCGCGACTCAGCGCTGACGCAGCCGCGCGACGACCTCTCCCGCGGGAACGACCGTGCGCTCGCCCGACCGGCGGTCCCACAGCTCGACCTCGCCGTCGGCGGCACCGCGGCCGACGATCACGATCTGCGGCACGCCGACGAGCTCGGCGTCGCCGAACTTCACGCCGGGCGACACCTTGGGCCGGTCGTCGTAGAGCACGTCGAAGCCCGCGGCATCCAGGTCGTCCGACAGCTGAGCGGCGAGCTCGAAGGCGGCCGCGTCACGACCGGTCGCCACCACGTGCACGTCGAACGGCGCAACCGACGCCGGCCAGACGAGGCCCTTGTCGTCGTTGTTGAGCTCGGCGAGGATCGCGAGGATGCGGGTCACCCCGATGCCGTAGGAGCCCATCGTGACCGTGACGAGCTTGCCGTTCTCGTCGAGCACCTTGAGCCCGAGCGTCTCGGCGAAGAAGCGGCCGAGCTGGAAGACGTGCCCGATCTCCATGCCGCGTGCGAGCTCGACCGGTCCCGAGCCGTCCGGCGCAGGGTCGCCGGCTCGCACGTTCGCGACCTCGACCACGCCGTCGGCGAAGAAGTCACGCCCCGCGACGACCGAGTGCGCATGCTTCTGGTCGAGGTTCGCGCCGGTGATCCAGCTCGAGCCCTCGGAGACGCGGGGGTCGACGAGGTAGCGGATGCCGGTGGCCGACTCTTCGCCCAGCACGGCACCCTCCGGCGACCACGGACCGATGTAGCCCTTGACCAGCAGAGGGTTGTTCTCGAAGTCTTCGGCGGTCGCGGGTTCGACGTCCGCGGGCGCGAAGGCGACCTCCGCGCGCTTGTCGTCGACGTCGCGGTCGCCCGGCAGGCCCACGACGACGAGCTCGCGCGTCCCGTCGAGGTGGGTGAGGGCGAGCACGACGTTCTTCAGGGTGTCGGCTGCGGTGAACTCGCCGGCCGAGGTGTCGAGCACGGCGTTGCTGTGCGCGACGAGCGTGTCGATCGTGGGGGTGTTCGGCGAGTCGAACACGACGGGGGCGCCGTCGGCGTCGAACGGCACGGCGTCGGGCACTGCGGTCGTGAATGCCTCGACGTTCGCGGCGTACCCGCCCGCGGAACGGACGAACGTGTCCTCACCCACGGCGATCGGGTGCAGGAACTCCTCGCTGCGTGCGCCGCCCATGAGGCCGTTGTCGGCCGCGACGATGACGTATTCCATGCCGAGGCGCTGGAAGATGCGCTCGTACGCGTCGCGCTGCGACTGATACGAGCGGTCCTGCCCTTCATCGGTGTAGTCGAACGAGTAGGCATCCTTCATCGTGAACTCGCGGCCACGCAGGAGGCCCGCGCGCGGACGCGCCTCGTCGCGGTACTTGTCCTGGATCTGGTAGATCGCCAGCGGCAGGTCCTTGTACGACGAGTACAGGTCCTTCACGAGGAGCGTGAACATCTCCTCGTGCGTCGGCGCGAGCAGGTAGTCGGCGCCGCGCCGGTCCTGCAGGCGGAAGATGCCGTCGCCGTACGACGTCCACCGACCCGACTGCTCGTACGGCTCACGCGGCAGGAGCGCGGGGAAGTGCACTTCGAAGGCGCCGGCCGCGGTCATCTCATCGCGAATGATCCCTTCGATCTTCGCCTTGACCTTCAGCCCCAGCGGCAGCCACGTGAAGATGCCCGGCGCCGCGCGGCGGATGTAGCCGGCACGCACGAGAAGGCGATGACTGGTGACCTCGGCGTCGGCCGGGTCTTCGCGGAGCGTGCGGAGGAAGAAGGTGCTGAGACGGGTGACCACGAGGACCAAGCTTAGCCAGCGGGATGGCGCCCCGTCGGCGGGGGCGACGCCTACACTGGCCCCGTGCTCCCCCGCCGCTCGCGCCTCGTCCCTCCCGTCGCCCGCGGCGAACTCGCCGACGCGCTGCAGGCTTTGCGCACCGACCTCGATCTGCCGGCGGCTTTCCCGCCCGAGGTGGAGGCAGAGGCCGAGCGCGCAGCCCGGGGCGTCCCGACCGATCCGGCCACGGCCGAACTCGCGGATCTCCGCGGCATCCCGTTCCTCACGGTCGACCCCGCGGGATCGACCGACCTCGATCAGGCCCTGCACCTCGAGCGCACGGCGTCCGGCGCCGTCCTGCACTACGCCATCGCCGATGTGCCCGCCTATGTGGTCGCCGACGGGCCGGTGGATGCCGAGGCGCGTCGCCGCGGCCAGACGATGTACGCCCCCGACGGCCGCATCCCCCTCCACCCGACGGTGCTCAGCGAGGATGCCGCCTCACTCCTGCCCGATCGGGATCGGCGGGCCTATGTGTGGCGTTTCGATCTCGATGAGGGCGCGCGTCCCATGGCGACGACGCTGGTGCGCGCGGTCGTACGCTCGCGCGCGCAGTGGAGCTACGACGATGCGCAGGCGGCGATCGATGCCGGCGACGCCCCGGCCGCGCTCGCGGCTCTGGCATGGTTCGGCGGCCAGCGAGCCGAGCGGGAGCGGGAGCGCGGTGGCGCGAGCCTCAACCTCCCCGAGACGCGCATCGTCGCCGGAGCCGACGGCTATCGGATCGAGGAGTCCGAAGGTGTGCCCCTCGAGGACTGGAACGCGCACGTGTCGCTGCTGACCGGCATGGCCGCGGCCGAGATCATGCTGCGGGGGAAGGTCGGCATCCTGCGCACCATGCCGCCTGCCGACGCCGCCTCGGTCGAGAGTTTCCGCGCGCAGACCGTCGCGCTCGGGCGCCCCTGGTTGGAGGGTGTGCCGTACGGCGACTACCTTCGTGGCCTCGGGCGCGGGCCGGTCGACCGTGCCGTCCGCGAGTACGCGGCCGGGCTCTTCCGCGGCGCGGGATACGCGGCATTCGACGGCGCGGTGCCCGAGGAGATCACGCAGGCGGCGATCGGCGCGCCGTATGCGCACACGACCGCTCCGCTGCGGCGGCTCGTCGACCGGTGGTCGCTCGTCGTGTGCGAGGCGCTCGCGAACGGCCGCGAGGTGCCCGCCTGGGTGCGTGCGTCGCTCGATGAGCTGCCAGACCTCATGGCCCGCAGCTCGCAGAAGGCGAGCCAGCTCGCCGCCGGGGCGCTCGATCGCGTTGAGGCGGCCCTGCTGCAGGGGCAGGAGGGGCGGGTGTTCGACGGCATCGTGCTGCGTCAGAGCGGCGACGGCGCCCGCGTGCAGCTCCGCGAGCCCCCCGTCGTCGCGAAGGTGAAAGGTCTCGACGCCGAGCCGGGCAGCGCCGTGCGTGTCCGGCTGGCGTCGGTGTCGGTCGCGGACGGGACCGTCGCACTCGTGCCCGCCTGAGTCGCGCCGCATCGGTGTGGGTTGCAGGCTGAATCGGCACTTCCGGCCTCACAAACCAGGTCGATGCGCGATCCAGCCTGTAACCCGCACGCACATCGGCCCGCGCCGTGCGATATATTGCATATCATGCCCGTTCCCACCGAGTCGCTGCCGCCACGGGCCCTGCTGCGCGATGACGTCCACTCGCGCCTCCGAGACGCGATCGTCGACGGCACTCTCGCTCCCGGGGAACAGCTCCGCGACGGCGAGCTTGCGACCTGGCTCGGCGTCAGCCGCACCCCGATCCGCGAGGCCCTCCTGGAACTCGGCCGAGCCGGGCTCGTCCGAGCGACCCCGGGCCGATCGACGGTCGTCACCCCGATCGACGAACGGAGCGTGCGTGATGCGCGCGCCGTCGTCGCCGCGATGCATGCTCTCGCGGTGCGTCAGGCGGTGCCGCTGCTCACGGCACGCGACCTCGACCGCATGCGCCGCGCCAACGTCGCCTTCGCTGCGGCGCAATCCACGGGCGACCTCGACGGCGCGCTCCGCGCCGACGCCGACTTCCA
>JACEFY010000162.1 GCA_016807485.1 Stenotrophomonas maltophilia
CGTACGTGCCGGCGAGCCCGCGCACGGAGATTACCTGTCCGCCCACGGCCAGCTGCGCGTCGGTCACCGCGAACGCGGTCCCCTCGACCGCGAGGGTCGCCCCGCGAGCCTCCGCAGCGGCGCGGAGCACGCGCTCCGCGTCGGGATGCTGCGCCGCCGAGACGGCCGCGGCATCCTGCTTGATGATTCCGGCCTTGACGCCCGCGATGGCCTCCACGGTGTCGCCGAGGCGGTCCTGATGGTCGAGGCTGATCGGCGCGAACACCGCGACGTCGCCGTCGGCGGCGTTCGTCGAGTCCCACGAGCCGCCCATCCCGACTTCCACGACGGCGACGTCGACCGGAGCGTCGGCGAAGGCCGCGAACGCCAGCACCGTGAGCAGTTCGAAGAAGGTCAGCGGGGCGTCGCCCGTGGCCGTCAGTTCCGCGTCGACGAGGTCGACGAACGGCGAGATCTCGTCCCACGCGTCGGCGATGAGGGCGTCGTCGATCGGCTCGCCGTCGATCATGATGCGCTCGGTGAAGCGCTCGAGGTGCGGGCTCGTGAACAGGCCGGTGCGCAGGCCGTGCGCGCGCACGATCGACTCGACGATGCGGCTCGTCGACGTCTTCCCGTTCGTGCCCGTCACATGCACCACGCGGTATGTGCGCTGCGGATCGTCGAGGAGCTCCAGCACCCGCTTCGTGCGCTCCACCCGCGGCTGCACCCACTGCTCGCCCTGACGGGTCAGCAGCGCTGCGTAGACGGCATCCGCTCTCGAACGGTCGCTCATGCGCCGGCTCCGATCCGTGTCACGGCGACATGGATGCCGCCTTCGTTCGCATACTGCCCGGGAGCGACGAACCCGACGTGCTCGGGCGCGTCGCCGAAGGCGACCGGGTGCCACACCTCCGCGGGGGCGTCGGCGGGCAGATGCACGTCGCGCCCCGCGACGGCCACGGAGTGCTCGCGCGCGAGCGTCTCCCCGGCGACGTCGGCCAGCTCGAACGCGCGCGCGACGGCGTCGCCGTCGGCGGGCGAGGCGAAGAGCACCTGCAGGCGGATGCGGTCGCTCACGTCGAACCCGGCGGCCTTCCGGGTGTCCTGGATGGCGCGGATGAGGTCGCGGGCGAGCCCCTCGGCCTCGAGCTCGGGGGTGGTCGTCGCGTCCAAAAGCACGAATCCGCCGCCCGGCAGCACGGCGAGTGCCTCACCGTCCGGGCGCCCGCTGGTCTCCAGCACGAGGTCGTACTCTCCGGGTTCGAGCTGCACTCCCCCGGCGGTTACGACACCGTCCTGCTCCGACCAGTCACCCGAGCGCGCGGCTCCGATGACCTGCTGCACCTGCTTGCCGAGGCGCGGTCCGGCGGCCCGGGCGTTGACCGCGAGCCGATGGGTGATGCCGTACTCCGTCGCGGTCCCCTCCGCGAAGGGGACGAGTTCGACCGCCTTGACGTTGAGCTCGTCGCGCAGGATCTCGTCGAACTGCGCGAGGTCGGCGGCATCCGGAACCACCACGGTGAGGCGGCGCAGCGGCAGGCGCACGCGCTTCCCCTCCTTCTTGCGGAGGGCGTTAGCGATGCTCGACACCGACCGGACGGCATCCATGGCGGTGCGGATGTCGGCGGCGGGAGCGAAGCTCTCGGCGTCGGGCCACTCCTGGAGGTGGACGCTCCGCCCCCCGGTGAGACCCTGCCACACCTGCTCCGACACGAGCGGGATGAGCGGCGCCGCGACCCGGGTGAGCGTCTCGAGCACGGTGTACAGGGTGTCGAAGGCCTCGGTGGATGCCGGGTCTTCCGACACCCCCACCCAGAACCGGTCGCGGGAGCGGCGGATGTACCAGTTGGTTAGCGCCTCGACGAAGTCGCGGAGCCGCGCGGCGGCCGTCGTGGAGTCGAGGGCCTCGAGGTCACGCGCGACGTCGCGCACGAGGTCACCCGTGAGCGCGAGGATGTAGCGATCGAGCACGTGCGTCGAGTCGGTGCGCCACTGCGCCTCGTACCCGCCGTCAGCGGCCGCGTTGGCGTACGTGGAGAAGAAGTACCACGAGCTCCAGAGCGGCAGCAGGAACTCCCGCACGCCGGCACGGATGCCCTCCTCGGTCACGATCAGGTTGCCACCGCGCAGCACCGACGACGCCATCAGGAACCAGCGCATCGCGTCGGACCCGTCGCGATCGAGCACTTCACTGACGTCCGGATAGTTGCGCAGCGACTTGGACATCTTCTGCCCGTCGCTGCCGAGCACGATGCCGTGACAGGCCACGCCGGTGAACGCCGGCCGGTCGAAGAGCGCACCTGAGAGCACGTGCATGACGTAGAACCAGCCGCGGGTCTGCCCGATGTATTCGACGATGAAGTCGGCCGGGGCGTGCTCATCGAACCACGCGCGGTTCTCGAACGGATAGTGCACCTGCGCGTAGGGCATCGATCCGGAGTCGAACCAGACATCGAAGACGTCCTCAATGCGACGCATCGTCGAGCGTCCCGTCGGGTCGTCGGGGTTCGGACGCACGAGCTCGTCGATGAAGGGCCGGTGGAGATCGACCTCGCCGGCCTCGTTCTGCGGAAGGCGGCCGAAGTCGCGCTCGATGTCCGCGAGCGACCCGTAGACGTCGACGCGCGGGTAGGCGGGGTCGTCGCTCTTCCACACCGGGATCGGCGAGCCCCAGAAGCGGTTGCGGCTGATCGACCAGTCCCGCGCACCCTCCAGCCACTTGCCGAACTGCCCGTGCTTGACGTTCTCGGGCGCCCACGTGATCTGCTCGTTGAGCTCGACCAGGCGATCCTTGATCGCCGTGACGCGCACGAACCAGCTCGAGACGGCCTTGTAGATGAGGGGGTTCCGGCACCGCCAGCAGTGCGGGTACGAGTGCTCGTAGCTCGCCTCGCGCAGGAGGCGCCCTTCCGTGGTGAGCAGGCGGATGAGCGGGCGGTTGGCATCCATCCACAGCGCGCCGGCGACGTCGGCGACCTGCGGCAGGAAGCGGCCGCCGTCGTCGAGGCTCATGATGAGCGGGATGCCGGCCGCCTCCGTCACCCGCTGGTCGTCTTCACCGTACGCGGGTGCCTGGTGGACGATGCCGGTGCCGTCGGTCGTCGTCACGTAGTCGTCCACGAGGATGCGCCAGGCGTTCTGCGTCCCCCACGTCTCGGTGTCGGCGTAGTAGTCGAAGAGCGCGTCGTAATGGATGCCGTCCAGCTCCGCGCCGCGCACCGTCTGCTCGACGGCGGCATGCGCCTCCTCGGGCGAGGCGTAGCCCAGGTCCTTCGCGTAGCCGGCGAGGAGATCCTCGGCGAGGAGGTAGCGGTGTGCCGCGGCCTCGGTGCGATCGGCGTGCACGTCGGCCGCACCCGACGGGCCGCCGGGGAGCACGACGTAGACGATCTCCGGCCCGACGGCCAGCGCGAGGTTGGTGGGAAGGGTCCAGGGCGTCGTGGTCCATGCCAGGGCGCGCACCCCGGTGAGTCCGAGTGTCTCCGCCTTCTGCCCGACGAGCGGGAAGGTGACGGTGACCGACGGGTCCTGGCGCATCTTGTAGACGTCGTCGTCCATGCGGAGCTCGTGGTTGCTGAGCGGGGTCTCGTCGCGCCAGCAATACGGGAGCACGCGGTAGCCCTCGTAGGCGAGCCCCTTGTCCCACAGCTCCTTGAACGCCCAGAGCACCGACTCCATGAACCCCGGGTCGAGGGTCTTGTACCCGCGCTCGAAGTCGACCCAGCGCGCCTGGCGGGTGACGTAGTCCTGCCACTGCTGGGTGTACTCGAGCACCGACTCGCGTGCCTTCGCGTTGAAAGCGGCGAGGCCCATCTGCTCGATCTCGCTCTTCTCGGTGATGCCGAGCTGCTTCATCGCCTCGAGCTCCGCGGGCAGACCGTGGGTGTCCCACCCGAAGACGCGGTCGACCTTCTTGCCGCGCATCGTCTGGAAGCGCGGGAAGAGGTCTTTCGCGTAGCCCGTCAGCAGGTGCCCGTAGTGCGGCAGGCCGTTGGCGAACGGCGGGCCGTCGTAGAAGACCCACTCCTCGGCGCCCTCACGCTGGGCGATCGACGCACGGAACGTGTCATCGCGCTCCCAATAGTCGAGGATGCTGCGCTCGATCTCGGGGAACCGCGGGCTCGGCGCGACGGCATCCGCGGCGGCGCCGAACGCGCCGGTCGAGGTCGAAAGGCGGGGGTAGGTCATGTTCACTCCAGCAGGTCGCGATGCTCCTGCGAGGACGATCTTCCGATCGCGGTACCACCCCGCTTGCCCAACGCGTACACGTCAGACCTCTCTCACTGCGGCTGTGACGGGCCTGACCCGCGCGGTTCTAGTGGTCCTGGAGGACGTTCTTCCGCGAGCTCCCCGGTGATGGCCGGATCGACGCTGCTGCCTCCCATCCTACCCGGGCCCGCTCGCACGCGCATCGTAGGCTGGATGCCATGGCTCGCCCCCGCTCCGGACCCACCGCGCCGCGGGAGTCGCCCCCGGACCTGCCCGCCCACCTCGATCTGCTCGATCCGCACTCCGGCGTCATGGCGCGCGTCGACCTGAGCGCCGTGCGCGTGGAGGGGCTCGCCGGTGCGGTGTCCGCCGCGCACGGGCGCCTCGTCGAGGCGCGCATCGACGACGCCTCCGTCGACCGCTTCGACCTCACCGGCACGACCCTCACCGACGTCGCCGTCCGCGACCTGCGCGCGACGGAGCTGCTTGCGCGCGAGGGCTCGTGGCGCAGCGTCGAGATCATCGGGGGGCGGATCGCGACCCTCGACGCGTCGCGGGCATCGTGGGACGGCATCCGGCTGCAGGGTATCCGGGTCGACTACCTGTCCCTCGCCTCGGCCGACGTCGGCGATCTGCTGGTGATCGATTGCCAGATCGGCACCTTGGATCTCCCGCAGGCGCGCGTGAACCGCGTCGCCTTCCAGGACTCGCGCATCGATGAGATCGACACGCGCGGGCTCCGCAGCGACCACCTCGATCTCCGCGGAGCGGAGGTGCTCCGGTTCACCGACCCGAAGGGGCTCGCCGGGGCGACACTCTCGGTGCGCCAGGCGGAGCTCCACGGTCCGGCGCTCGCCGATGCCCTCGGCATCCGTCTCGCACCGTGATCCTCTCGACGGCGCGGCTCGACCTCCGCGAGATGACGCAGGAAGACCTGCCCGCGCTCACCACGATCCTGTCCGACGAGGTCGCCATGGCCGCGTACGAGGGCGCGTTCAGCCCGGATGAGATCGAAGACTGGCTCCGACGTCAACGCGAGCGGTATGCACAGGACGGCTTCGGCCTGTGGGCGGTGCTCCTCCGCGAGACCGGAGCGATGATCGGACAGTGCGGTGTGACGCGCCAGCGGATCGACGACGACGAGGTGTTCGAAGTCGGCTATCTGTTCGCCCGCGCGTTCTGGCACCGGGGATTCGCGACGGAAGCCGCCCGCGGCGCCCGCGACTGGGCTTTCCGCACCCTCGCGACCGACGAGCTCTACGCGAAGGTGCGCTCGACCAACGTGGCATCCATGAACGTCGCCATCCGCCTCGGCATGACCGTCCGCCGGACCTTCGTCACCCACTACCGCGGCGTCGACATGCCGCACCTCGCCTTCGCGATCTCCCGCACATCATGGGAGGGCCGCGTCGCGGCAGGTTCCTGAGGAGATGGCGGATGCCGAGGACCGCCCGTCCGGGATCCCTCCTCAGCATCCGC